>JAHWYA010000358.1 GCA_020028115.1 Anaeromyxobacter sp. | reverse complement strand
GCTCCGGCCCCGGCGCCCGCGCCGGAGTCGGGCGCGGTCGCGAGCGCGCCGCGCCAGCGCGAGGAGCGTCCGGGCCTCGGGACCGAGTTCGGCGAGGAGCACGCCTCGCACGTCGACCGGACCACCTTCGAGCGGGCGAGCGCGCGCCCGGCCGCCGTCCTGACGTTCCGGTACGACGACCGCCCGGGGCTCCTCGCGCTCGGCATCGACGTCGACGGGCGGGGGCGCGCGCGGGACGAGACGTGGCGTCGCGAGACCGCGTCGCCGTTCCGGGCGGACGCCTCCTACTGCGAGCCGCCGCCGGGGTGGCGCCCCGGCGTCCGGTGACGGTATGACGGACGCATGACCCCGAAGCAGCGGCTCGCCCACCGGAGGACCCTCGAGCGGCTCCGCGCCGAGATCCTCCGGGCGGGCCCCGCGCGCATCGAGCCGAACCGGCGCGACGCGGCGACCACCGGGGTGGCGGACGAGGACGCGCAGGCGCTGTCGGAGATGATGCAGGTGCTCGCGTCGAAGCGGAACGAGGGGCAGGCCGCGCTCGTCCAGAGGATCGACCGCGCGCTCCGGAAGCTCGAGGACGCCCCGGAGGACTTCGGCCTCTGCGAGGAGTGCGACGAGGAGATCGCGCCGAAGCGGCTCGCCCTCGTCCCGCACGCGACGCTCTGCGTCCCCTGCCAGGCGAGGCGCGACCCGAAGCTCGGCGGGTCGCGCAAGAAGCTCACGGACTACAGATAGGCGCCCGCGAATGACGAAGAAGCGCCACGCGCCGGCGGGGAAGGCCGCCGCTCCCGCCCCTCTCGAACCCGCCGAGCTCGCGCGGGCGCTCGAGGTGCTCGCGCGCGTCGCCGAGGATCGGGGGGTGCTCGCGACCGTGGACGCGGCGACGCGCGAGCGGCTGCAGCGGGTCGCCGGCGAGCTCGCGCGCCCCGACGCCCGTCAGCGGCGCCAGCTGCGGAAGGCGCTCGCCCGGGAGGAGCGCGATCAGCGCAAGGCGCGGGATGGCGCGCTCCGCAAGGCGACCGGGATCCGCCGGCTCCGGGGCGAGCCGGTGTTCCGCACGCCGCTGCCGGAGCTCCCGCCGCCCGGCGCGGACGCGTCCGCGTGGTGGCCGCGGCTGCCGCCGACCCCGACCCCGACCTCGACCTCGACCTCGACCTTGAACGCGAACGCGAACGCGAACGCGAACGCGAACGCGAACGCGACCGCGACCGCGACCGGGGCCGACCCCCACCTCACCGAGCCGCACAAGTGCTACGTGTGCAAGGCGGAGTACCGCCGCCTCCACACGTTCTACGACCAGCTGTGCCCCGCGTGCGGCGACGAGAACGAGGCGCGCCGCACCACGACCGTCGACCTGCGGGGACGGGTGGCGCTCGTCACCGGCGCGCGCGTGAAGATCGGCTACCAGGCGGCGATCCTGCTGCTGCGGGCGGGCTGCCGGGTGGTGGCGCTCACGCGCTTCGCGCGCGACGCCGCGGCCCGCTACGCCCGCGAGCCCGACTTCGAGGGCTGGCGGGACCGGCTCACGATCTACGGCGTCGACCTCCGCCACACGCCCTCGGTCGAGCTGCTCTGCCAGCGGCTCGACGCGACGCTGCCCCGCCTCGACTTCCAGCTCCACAACGCGTGCCAGACGGTGCGGCGGCCCCCCGGGTTCTACGCCCACCTCGTCCGCGGCGAGGACGGCCCGCCGTCCGCGCTCCCGGACCGGGAGCGCGCCCTCGTCGCCGACTGGGAGGCCCTGCGGTCCGCGCTCCACGACCATCGCCCCGCCGCGGGCGTCACGCGCCCCGCGCTCCTCTCGCAGGCGGACAGCGACGCCGATCTCCTCCTCCCCGGGAAGACCGCCCTCGAGCTCTTCCCGCACGGGATCCTCGACCAGGACCTCCAGCAGGTCGATCTGCGCACCCACAACTCGTGGCGGCTCACGCTCGCCGAGGTCCCGACGCTCGAGCTCCTCGAGGTGCTGCTCGTCAACGCGACGGCGCCGTTCGTCATGACGGCGCGCCTGAAGCCGCTCATGCTGCGGGTCCGCGAGGCGCCGCCCGGGACCGCGACGAGCGCCGATCCGGCGAAGCACGTCGTGCTCGTCTCGGCGATGGAGGGGCAGTTCTACCGCGAGCACAAGACCGACCGGCACCCGCACACCAACATGGCGAAGGCCGCGCTGAACATGATCGTCCGGACGAGCGCCCCCGACTACGCGCGCGACGGCATCCACCTGAACGCGGTGGACACGGGCTGGGTCACCGACGAGGACCCGGCACACCTCGCGGAGCGCAAGGTCGAGGAGCACGCGTTCTCGCCTCCGCTCGACGTGGTCGACGGCGCCGCGCGGATCGTGGCGCCGATCTTCGAGGGCTTCCGTTCCGGGTCGCATCCGGCCGGGCTGTTCTTCAAGGACTACCGTCCGGCGCCCTGGTAGCCCGCACGGAGGGGTCGGGGCCCTCTCTTTCGTCCCCGCGCGCGAATCGGCTCGTCCGACGCGGAGCGCCGCGCTAGGTTTGGCGCGGGATGAGGACGGTCACCGCGCTCCGGTACGTGACGCCGCTCCGCGAGGGCGGGTCGCTCCCCGCCATCGTGGAGGGGGACGACTCGGGCCTCTACGTCGCGAAGTTCCGGGGCGCGGGGCAGGGGCCGAAGGCGCTCGTCGCGGAGGTCATCGCCGCGGCGCTCGCGCGGGCGGCGGGGCTGCGCGTCCCGGAGCTCGTGCAGCTCGAGGTCGGGCCGGCGCTCGGACGGAACGAGCCGGACGACGAGATCCGCGACCTCCTCAAGGCGAGCGTCGGGCTGAACCTCGGCGTCGACTTCCTGCCCGGCAGCGTCGCCTTCGATCCCGCCGTCGCACCCGCGCCCACCGGCGACGAGGCCTCCTCGGTCGTGTGGGTCGACGCGGTCGTCGGGAACGTCGACCGCACGCCGCGGAACGTGAACCTGCTCGTGTGGCACCGCCGGCTGTGGCTCATCGACCACGGCGCGGCGCTCGTGTTCCACCACGCGTGGGAGGCCCTCGACCGCTCCCGGCCGCCGTCCTCGCCGGTGAAGGACCACGTCCTGCTCCCCTGGGCGACCGCCCTCGGCGAGGCCGGGGCGCGCCTCGCGCCGGCGGTCGCGGCCGCGATCCCCGCCGCGGTCGCCGAGGTGCCGGAGGAGTGGCTCGCGAGCGAGCCGCGCTTCCCGTCCCTCGCCGCGCACCGGGCGGCCTACGAGCGCGAGCTCGAGCGGCGGCTCGCGGCGGCGCCGTCGTTCGTCGAGGAGGCGGAGCGTGTCCGCGCGGCCCTCGTTTGACTACGCGGTGATCCGCGTCGTCCCGCGCGTCGAGCGCGAGGAGTTCGTGAACGCGGGCGTCATCCTGTTCTGCCTGGAGCGCGGGTTCCTCGGCGCGAAGGTCGCGCTCGACGAGGCGCGGGTGCGCGCCCTCGCGCCGGACGCGGACCTCGCCACGATCGTGGAGCACCTCGCCGCGATCCCGCGCATCGCCGCGGGCGCGGAGGGCAGCGGCCCCATCGGGCGGCTCTCGCCGCGCGAGCGCTTCCACTGGCTCGTGGCGCCGCGCTCGACCGTCATCCAGGTCTCGCCCGTCCACTCCGGGCTGTGCGACGATCCGGAGCGCGCGCTGGACGCGCTCGTCGA
>JAHWYA010000029.1 GCA_020028115.1 Anaeromyxobacter sp. | reverse complement strand
GCATCGCGCCGCTCGGCGAGCCGCGGCCCACGCCGAGCCAGCGCGCGGCCCTCCCGTTCTTCGCCGTCGCCATCCTGCTCTTCATCGTGCAGGCGCTCCTCGGGTCCGTGACCGGCCACTACGCGGTGGAGGGGAACAGGATCTTCGGCGTCGACACCGGCGCTATCCTCCCGTACGCGGCGACCCGCGGCTGGCACCTGCAGCTCGCGGTGTTCTGGATCGCGACCTGCTGGCTCGCCACGGGCCTGTTCATCGGGCCGATGGTCTCGGGCGGGCACGAGCCGAAGGGGCAGCGCGCCCTCGTCCTCGCGCTCCTCGGCGCGCTCGTGGTCGTGGTGGTCGGCGCGCTCGCGGGAACCTACCTCGGCGTGCGCGGGAAGCTCTCGGGCCCGGACGGCTGGCTCGTCGGCCACCAGGGCTACGAGTACATCGAGCTCGGCCGCGTCTGGCAGCTCGGCCTCATCGCCGGGATGCTGCTCTGGCTCTTCCTCGTCTACCGCGCCGTGAAGCCCGCGCTCGCCGCCGAGAAGGACAAGGGCGGCCTCACGCACCTGCTCCTCTATGCCTCGATCTCGATCCCGGTGTTCTACGCGGTCGGGCTCGCCTACACGCCCGGCACGCACATCGCGGTCGCCGACTACTGGCGCTGGTGGGTCGTGCACCTCTGGGTCGAGAACTTCTTCGAGGTCTTCGCCACCGTCGCGCTCGCGTTCATCCTGTCGCGCATCGGCGCGGTGGGCGAGCGCGCCGCGCAGCGGGCGACCCACTTCTCGATCCTGCTCTACCTCGGCGCCGGCATCGTCGGCACGTTCCACCACCTGTACTTCACGGGCACGCCGCTCTTCATCACGGCCCTCGGCGCGACCTTCTCGGCGCTCGAGATCGTGCCGCTCACGCTCCTCGGCTTCGAGGTGTACGAGACGCTGAAGCTCGCGCGCTCGGGCGGGGACGTCGCTCCGTGGCGCTGGCCGCTCTACTTCTTCGTCGCGGTGGCGTTCTGGAACGCGGTGGGCGCGGGCGTCCTCGGCTTCCTCATCAACCCGCCGATCGTCCTGTACTACGCGCAGGGGCTCAACACGACGCCGATCCACTCTCACGGCGCGCTCTTCGGCGTGTACGGGTTCCTCGCCATCGCCCTCATGCTCTTCTCGATGCGGAACATCGTGCGGCGCGAGGCGTGGGACGATCGCCTGCTGAAGGTCGCGTTCTGGGGGCTGAACGCCGGGCTCGCCGGGATGATCGTGTTCTCGCTGCTGCCCGCCGGCATCTACCAGCTCGTCCACGGCGTGGAGAAGGGGCTCTGGTGGGCGCGCAGCCCCGAGGTCACCGGCAGCGCGTTCATGCACGCCGCGACCTGGGCGCGCCTCGTCCCGGACCTCGTCTTCGACGCCGGCGCCGTCGCGCTGCTCACCTTCGTGATCCGCGCGATCGCGAAGGACGTCGCGCTCCGGCGCGCCGAGGGCGCGGCGGGGCAGGGGCCCCTCCGCCGCGCCGCCTGAGGGGGCGATCGGCAGCCCCTCCTCCCTGCCTCTCCCCCCGCTCGCGCGGGGGGAGAGGAGCAGGGGAGAGAGAAGCTCCGTCGCGCGGTCCCCGGCGCATTCTTCGCCCGGGGTGCCTAGGCTCGAAGGACGGAGGACGAGCGTGAACGCCATCGATCTGCTGGAGAAGCAGCACCGGGAAGTCGAGGAGCTGTTCGAGGAGTTCGAGAGCGCCGGGGACGGCGCGAAGAAGACCAAGGAGCGCCTGTGCAGCAAGATCTCCGACCACCTCGCGGTGCACGCGGAGATCGAGGAGAAGCTCTTCTACCCGGAGGCGAAGCAGGAGAAGACCGAGGACATCCTGCGCGAGTCGGTCGAGGAGCACCTCGCCATGAAGCGGGTCCTCGCGGACATCCTCGAGGGCGGGACCGACGACGAGCAGTTCATGGCGCGCATGAAGGTCCTGCAGGAGCAGGTAGAGCACCACGTCGAGGAGGAGGAGAGGGAGCTCTTCCCGAAGGTGCGGAAGTCCTGCTCGAAGGAGGAGCTCGAGGACCTCGGGAACCGGATGGAGACCCTCGCTGAGGAGCTCTTCGCGGAGGGCGAGCCGTCGAAGCACGTGCCGGACCAGACGGACCACGCGCCGGAGATATAGGCGGCGGCTCGTTGCCCGGACGGCCGTATTCCCTTAGATACCGGCCGTGGGCGATCTCGAAGTCACCACCCGCAGCCGCCCCGGCCGGAACGATCCGTGCTGGTGCGGCAGCGGGCAGAAGTACAAGAAGTGCCACCTCGACGCGGACGCGCGCGGGGAGGGCGGCGGTCCGCCCCCGCCGCACGCGCGTCCCGCGCTCCGCCCGGGGCTCGTGAGCCCGCGCCGCGCGGTCCCGGCCGCGATCCCGCGGCCCGACTACGCCGCGACCGGCCGGCCGCGCGCCCAGGGCAAGGACGTGAAGACCGCGGAGGAGCTCGCCCGGCTCCGGCGTGCGTGCCAGGCCGCGGCGCGCGTGCTCCGGGTGACCGGCGAGGCCGTGCGCGTCGGGATCACCACGGACGCGCTCGACGAGCTCGCGCACGCCGAGACGATCCGGCTCGGCGGCTACCCGAGCCCGCTCAACTACCGCGGGTACCCGAAGTCGCTCTGCACCTCGGTGAACGAGGTCATCTGCCACGGGATCCCTGACAACCGCCCGCTCGAGGACGGCGACATCGTGAACCTCGACGTCACCGTGTTCCTCGACGGGATGCACGGCGACTGCTCCGCGACGTTCCTCGTCGGCGAGGTGGACCCGGAGGGGCGCAGGCTCGTCGAGGCCGCGCGCGAGTGCCTCGCGAAGGGGATCGCCGCGGTGCGGCCCGGCCGGCCGATCTCCGAGATCGGCAAGGCCATCGAGGCGCACGCCTCGAAGCACGGGTACGGCGTCGTGCGGGCCTACTGCGGCCACGGCATCGGCGAGTCCTTCCACACCGCGCTCCAGATCCCGCACCACCACGACCCCTCGATGAAGCGGCTCATGGAGCCCGGGATGACCTTCACGGTCGAGCCGATGATCACCGAGGGCTCCTGGGAGGACGCGATCTGGAACGACGGCTGGACCGCGGTGACGCGCGACGGGAAGCGCTCGGCGCAGTTCGAGCACACCCTCGCCGTGACCGACCGGGGCGCCGAGATCCTGACCGTCGAGGGGTAGCGCCTTCGCCGCTACAGCCGGAGCCCGACCGCGCGCATCAGCGCGAGCGCGTTCGAGTGCGCGACGACGCCGGGGCGGAGCCGGTAGTCGAACGCGATCTCGCCGTCCCTCACCTGGTCCTCGAAGTGGGCGTTCGAAAGCGCGACTTCGTAGCGGGGGGGCACTCGCCTCGCTTCGCTCGGCTCGCGCCCCCCCGAGCCCCCCGCTCGCTCCGGGGCAGCCTCATCCGGCTGCCCCTGCGCTCGCCTCTCGTCAGCCAGCTCGGTGAGCGCGAGGTCGTGGGTGGTCACGAGCCCGATCGCGCCGCGCGCGACGAGCCCGCGCACCACCGCCTCCGCCCCGATGCGGCGGTCGTGCGAGTTCGTGCCGTGCAGGATCTCGTCGAGGAGGAAGAGGAGCGGCACCGGTCCTTCGGCCAGGTCGGACAGCTCCTTCAGCCGCGTGATCTCCGCGTAGAACCGCGACTTGCCGGCCTGGAGCGAGTCCTGGATCCGCAGGGTCGCGCCGGCCCGCAGCGGGGTGAGCCGGAGCCGCGCGGCCCGCACCGGCGCGCCCGCCAGCGCGAGCACCACGTTCACCCCGACCGTGCGGAGGTACGTGGACTTGCCGGACATGTTCGAGCCGGACACGAGGAGGACCCGCGGGCCCGTCCCGCCGAGCCGCACGTCGTTCGGCACGGCGGCGGGGAGGAGCGGGTGGCGGAGGGCGTCCCCGTCGAGGAACGCGCCGCCCGGCCCGGGCGCGACGAGCTCCGGGAACGGGTCCTCGGGGTGCTCGTAGGCGTAGCCGGCGAGCGACGAGAGCGCCTCCAGGTCGGCGGCGGCGTCGAGCCAGGCGCGGATCCGTCGCCCCCGCGCGAGGCGCCAGCGCTCGACGAGCGCCGCGTGCAGCGTGGTCCAGCAGAGCGCGAAGGCGAACGGCGCGAAGAACTGGTTCTTCGCCCACTCCATGCGCGACACGGTCCGCTCGAGCCGCGCGATGGCCGCCGAGGCGCGGCCGCCGGGGCCCGCGAGCGCGCCCTGGAGCGCCGCGAGGCGAGGATCGTCGAGGGGCTCGCGCTCGAGGCGCGCGAGCAGCTCGGCGACCACGCGGAGCTCGGCCGCGGGCCGCTCGACCCCTGCGAGCACGCGCGCGACCTGCTCGCGGAGCGAGCGGGTGAAGCCCCACTCGGAGAGCAGGACCGCGACGAACGGGACGGGCCCGAGGCCCGCCGCCCAGGCGCCGGCGGAAGTGATCGCCGCGGCCGCGAAGGCGAGCGACGCCGGGAGGAGCCACGGCTCGACGAGCGCGGGCGCCTCGCCCCACTTCGCGAGCGCGCCGGGCTCGACGGCGGCGCGGACGTCGTCGCCGAGGACCGCGAGGTCCTCGCGCAGGTCCAGCCGCGGCGCGAGGGAGGCGACGGCGCGCTGGCGGGCCCGCACCTCGTCCGGAGGCGCGGGCGCGAGGAGCCACGCGGCGAGCCGCTCCTCGCCCGGGCGCGTCCGGGCCGCGCAGAGGAGCTCGAAGAGCGAGCCCTTCCCGAAGAGGTCCAGGTCGAGCGCGGACGGGTGCGCAGGGTCGGCGAATCCGTCGCCGGGCGTCCCCATCCCCGCGAACCGCCCGTCGAGCCGTGCGAGCGCCCGCTCGTGCCAGGCGATCGCGCGCCGCGTCCGGTCGCGGGCGCGAAAGACCCGATCGTGCAGCGCGGCGAGGACCACGAACGCGGCGAGGGGCGCCCCGAGCCACGCCCAGGAGAGCCGGTGAGCGCCGAACGCGGCCCACCCGGTCGCGAGCGCCGCCACGAAGACGACGAGCCGCGCCCTCGCCACCGCGGCGTCGTGGCGGTCGTGGCGCGCGAGGGCGTCGCGGCGCGCGGAGAGGCGGCGGGTGAGCTCGGCGCGAGGATCGTGCACGGGGGGAGGGTAGCCCGGGGCCGGAGCCGGCGGGGCGGAAAGGAGGCGCCCCCGGCTGGGCCGCGCTCCGCGTTGCCCGTCCCCCGGTGCGTGGCGAGCTTTCCCGAAACGCGCCGGCGCGAGCCCGGCCGGCCGCGGAGGAGGCGCCGCGGCGGGCGCGAGTCGGGACGGCGCAGGGCGGCTCGCGAGGGGCGAACGTGATCGGTACCGAGACCTTGGAAGCCGGGCGGGAGGCGCGGGCCGACGTCGCGGCCTTCGCGGCGGACGTCGTGAGCGGGCTCTCGCGGCCGCGCAAGGCGACCTCGCCGAAGTGGCTCTACGACGCGCGCGGCTCGGCGCTGTACGAGCTCATCTGCGACCAGCCCGAGTACTACCCGCCGAGGCTCGAGACGGAGCTGCTCGAGCGGCACGGCGAGGACATCGCGGACGCGGTCGGGCCCGAGGTCCTCGTGTTCGAGTACGGGGCCGGGACCGCGCGGAAGGCCGCGCTCCTCCTCTCCGCGCTCCGCCGGCCCGCGGCGTACGTTCCGGTGGACATCTCGCGCGAGCCGCTCCTCGCGGCGACGGAGGCGCTCCGGGCGCGGTTCCCGCGCCTGCCGGTCCGGCCGGTCGTCGCCGACTTCACGGCGCCGTTCCCGCTCCCGGCCGACGACTTCGCGTGCCGCCGCCGCCTCGCGTTCTTCCCGGGGTCCACCATCGGGAACTTCGACCCGCCCGACGCCGTCGAGCTGCTCCGCCGGATGGCGCACGACGCGGGCCGCGGCGGGATGCTCGCGATCGGCGTGGACCTCCCGAAGGAGGAGGCCCCGCAGGTCGCCGCCTACGACGACGCGCGCGGCGTCACCGCGGCGTTCGACCTGAACCTGCTCGCCCGGATGAACCGGGAGCTGCACGGCGACGTGCGCCTGTCGGCGTTCCGCCACCGCGCCGTGTGGAACGAGCGGCTCTCGCGCGTCGAGATGCACCTCGAGTCGCTCGAGCAGCAGGTGGTCCACGTCGCGGGCCGGGCGTTCGCGTTCGACGCGGGCGAGACGCTCCACACCGAGAGTTGCTACAAGTGGGAGCCGCGGGCGTTCGACGCGCTCGCCGCGATCGCGGGCTGGGCGCCCGAGGCGGCCTGGACGGACGACCGGGCGTGGTTCGCGGTGCGGCTGTACCGGGCCCGCTGATCGCGCCGAGCGCCTACGCGACCGGCGCGCCGCTCACCCCGTACGCCGCCGCCGGCCGCTGCTGCGGCTCGGGCTCGGCGCGGCCCGGCACGCGCGGGCGGAGGTCGTCGACCGTGAGCCCCGTCTCCATGCCGCCCTTCTCGAGCCAGGCGTGGTCGCCCGCGAGGACGGAGCGCCCGAGCCGGTAGGCGGCCTCGTCGTCGTTGTGCCAGAGGTCGCGGAAGAGCCCGTCCACCTTGCGTCGCGTCGCGTCGCAGAAGTGATCTGCGAGCCGGAGCGCCTGCGCGGCGTCGGGGGCGCCCGCCTGGCGGAGCGCCTGGGCGCGCGAGACGGACGCCGCCATCGCGAAGAGCTCGTTCGCGATGTCCACGAGCCGGAACAGGAACGCCTGCTTCCGCTCTCCGGCGGCCCGGTAGACGATCATGAAGTGGAACACCTGCCGCGCGACCTTTCGCGAGGCCCGCTCGACGAAGCGCAGGTGCGACGCGAGCGCGCCGAAGCCGCCGTAGCGGGGCGCGAGGAGGCCGCGGAACCACAGGCCGAGGTACCAGGTCGCGTAGAACCAGGCCACCTTGGGAAGCATCCCGAGCTTCTTCCCGAAGGGGATCTTCGGGTCGATGAGCGCGCCGGAGACCTCGAGGTGCTTGTCGAGCATCTCGCGCGCCATGAAGAGGTGCATGATCTCCGACGAGCCCTCGAAGATGAGGTTGATGCGGAGGTCGCGCATCGCGCGCTCGACGCCGACCGGCGCCTCCCCGCGCGCGGCGAGCGAGGTCTCCTTCTCGTACCCGCGGCCGCCGCGGATCTGCATCGTGTCGTCGACGATCTTCCACGCCTTGACGGTGTTCCACTCCTTCGCCGCGGCCGCCTCGAGCCGGATGTCGTAGCCCGGCTGGTCCGCGAGCGCCTGGCAGAGGTCGGACACCGACTCCATCGCGTAGGTCGTCGAGGCCATCTCGGCGAGCTTGTGCGCGATCGCCTCGTGCTTGCCGATCTCCTGGCCCCACTGCGAGCGGGCCATCGCCCACTTGCGGCAGACCTCGAGGAACACCTTCGCCCCGCCCACGACCGCCGCCGGGAGCGAGAGCCGGCCGGTGTTGAGGGTGGTGAGGGCGATCTTGAGGCCGCGCCCCTCCTTCCCGATGAGGTTCTCCGCCGGCACCTTCACGTCGGTGAACCGGATCGCGGCGTTCGCGAGGGCCCGGAGCCCCATGAAGCGGCAGCGGTGGGTCACCTCGACGCCCGGCCACGAGGTCTCGACGACGAAGGCGCTGATGGCGTTGGTCTTCGGGTTCCGCGCCATGACCACGAGGAGCTCGGCGATGGTGCCGTTCGTGCACCAGAGCTTCGACCCGTTCAGCACGTAGTGCTTGCCGTCCGGCGTCGGCTCCGCGGTCGTCGCGGGGCGCGCCGGGTCCGACACGACGGTCGCCTCGGTGAGCGCGAACGCGCTGATGGCGCCCTCCGCGATGCGCGGCAGGTACTTCTTCTTGAGCGCGTCCGAGCCGAAGAGCTTGAGCGGCTGGGGGACGCCGATCGACTGGTGCGCCGAGAGGAGCGCGGTGATGTTCGCGTCGTAGCTGCCGACGAGCTGCATCACCTTGCCGTACTCGACCTGATCGAGCCCGAGGCCGCCGTACTCCGGGGGGATCTTCATGCCGAACGCGCCGAGCGTGCGGAACCCCTCGATGACCTCCGGCGGGTACTCGCCGGTCTCGTCGATCCGGACCGGGTCGACCTGCTCGCGCAGGAACCGGTGCATCGCGTCGTAGAAGCGCCGGAACTCGGGGCGCTCGGCCTTCACGAGCGGGTACGGGTGGATGAGGTCGAGCCGGAGCTTCCCGAGGAAGAGCTCGCGCAGGAAGCCGGCGCCCTGCCACTCGGCCTCGCGCGCCGCCTCGGCGACCTGCCGCGAGTGGAGCATCTCCTCGTCGGTGCGAACATTGGCCATGCCGTCCCTCGCTGTTGGCGTTCGCGCCCCTCCGGACGCGTCACGCCGATTTCATAATCAAGGTAACGCGCTGCGGCTAGGGAAGCGGCGAGCCCCGTCAGGGCACAGCCACGGGAGCGGACGCAGGGCAGAGGAGGGTGCGGGGCCGCCCGGGCGCGGAGGGAGCGATGATCGGACAGCGGATGCAGGAGGCGTTGAACCGTCACGTCCAGGCTGAGGTCGCCTCGTCGTACCTGTACCTCGCGATGTCGGCGTGGTGCGAGGCGAAGGCCTGGAAGGGGTTCGCGCGCTGGTTGCGCGTGCAGAGCGACGAGGAGCTCGCCCACGCGAAGAGGACGCTCGACTTCCTGCTCGCCCGCGGCGGCGAGGCCCGCCTCGGCGCGATCGACGCGCCCGGCGCCTCGTTCACGGGGGTGATCGACGTGTTCGAGAAGGTGCTCGAGCACGAGCGGAAGGTGACCGCGTTCGTGCACGACCTCTACGGCGCGGCCCAGCAGGAGAAGGACCGGGCCGCCGAGGTCTTCCTCCAGTGGTTCGTCTCCGAGCAGGTCGAGGAGGAGGCGCGGGTGGTCGAGATCGTCGACCGGCTCCGGATGGTCGGGGAGCGGCCTGGGGCCGCCCTCTACCTCGACAAGGAGTACGGGAAGCGCGGGAAGTAGGGCGCGGCGGCCTCAGACGCCGAGCTGCTCGTCGTCCCCCTCGAGGACGAGGGTGCGGACGCCGCGCGTGCGATCGACCTCCTGCAGGTCGTCGTAGCCGCCGACGTGCCGGGCGCCGAAGAAGATCTGCGGGACGGCCTTCTGGCCGTTGGAGTGCGCCTCCATCTCGGCGCGCCGCTCCGGATGCGCGACCACGTCGATCTCCTCGTAGTCGATCCCCTCCTCGTCGAGGAGCCGCTTCGCGCCCGCGCAGTACGGGCACCCCGCCTTCACGTAGATCCGGACGTTCATCCCGGAAGGATGCGCACCCCGCGCCGGCCGCGATCCGCGCGAGCGCGCGACGACGCCTACTCCCGCACCATCGAGAGGAGCATCTTGAACCGCTCGACGGCGCGCACCGCGTGCGGCACGCCTGCGGGCATCCGGACCGTCTCGCCCGCGCGCGCGACGACGCGCTCGCCGCCGATCGTGAGCTCGACGGACCCGTCGAGCACCTGCACGAAGGCGTCGAAGGGCGCGGTGTGCTCCGAGAGCTCCTCGCCCGCGTCGAACGCGAAGATCGTGAGCGACCCCGCGCGCGACTTCGCGATGGTGCGGCTCACGATCGAGCCGGGGACGTAGTCGAGCTCTCGCGAGAGCACGACGGGGCGGGCAGGGGGCAGCTCGTTCGGGAGGACGGTCATGGGACCGGATGATGCGAAGGGCCTGCCAGATCGTGAATCGCCCGCGGCGACGGCGGTTCCGCGCGGCGGCGGTCCCCGGCGCACCGGCGCGACGGTGCGGGCCGCACCGCTCCGCCGGTGCTCGACGTGATCCGGGTGCGCGCCCTTCAAGGGACGAGCACCGCGGCGCCGCGCACCCTCCCGCCACGCAGGTCCGCGAGCGCCTCGTTGGCGCGCTCGAGCGGGTAGGTCGTCACCTCGGCCCGGACGCCCGCGGTGGGCGCGAGGGCGAGCAGCTCCTCGCCGTCGCTGCGCGTGAGGTTCGCGACCGAGCGGATCGTCCGCTCGCCCCAGAGGAGGGCGTACGGGAAGGACGGGAGGTCGCTCATGTGGATCCCGGCGCACACGACGGTTCCGCCCGGGGCGGTCACGGCGAGCGCGGCGGGAACGAGCGCGCCGACGGGCGCGAAGAGGATCGCGGCGTCGAGGGGCTCCGGGGGTGGCTCGCCGGAGGCCCCAGCCCACGCCGCGCCGAGCGAGCGCGCGAAGGCCTGCGCCTCGGCGTCACCAGGGCGCGTGAACGCGAACACGCGCTGGCCGGCGTGGCGGGCGAGCTGCGCGACGATGTGGGCGGCCGCGCCGAACCCGTACAGCCCGAGGCGAGCCGCGTCGCGGACCGGCGCCCAGGCGCGGTAGCCGATGAGCCCCGCGCAGAGGAGCGGCGC
>JAHWYA010000357.1 GCA_020028115.1 Anaeromyxobacter sp. | reverse complement strand
ATGTCCTCCTCGGCGGCGTAGCAGAGCGGGCGCACGACGACGTTCCGCCCGTCCTTCGCCCGCAGCTTGGCCGGCATCGACTTGAGGGCGCCGGAATAGAGCGCGGAGAGGAGGAGGGTCTCGACGAGGTCGTCGCGGTGGTGGCCGAGGGCGATCTTCGTGCAGCCCATCTCCACGGCGGCGTTGTAGAGAACGCCGCGGCGGAGCCGCGAGCAGACGGAGCAGGTGGTCTTCCCCTCCGGCACGAGCCGGCGCACGACGGAGTAGGTGTCGCGCGCGATCATCCGGTACGGCACGCCGACCGCCCGCAGGTGGTCCTCGACGACGTGCGCGGGGTAGCCGGGCTGCCCCTGGTCGAGGTTCACCGCGACGAGGTCGAAGTCGATGGGGGCGCGCTCCCGCAGCCGCATGAGGACGTGGAGCAGCGTCCAGCTGTCCTTCCCGCCGGACACGGCGACCATGATCCGGTCGCCGTCCTCGACGAGGTCGAAGTCCTGGATCGCCTGCGCGGCGGCGCGGAGGATGCGCTTCTCGAGGCGGGCGGCCGCGTCCATGGGACGGCCTCATACCAGACGGCGTTCCGCGGCGCACGCGGGCGGCGGCCCGCCACGGTTTTCGTTTGACGCGGCCCGCCCCCCTGCCATAAATGGCCCCGTCCTCCGCGGGGAGGCTTCGAGGGAGCGCATGCCTGCCAAGGATCTCGGGACGAAGCACGTCTGCTTCAAGTGCGGCACGCGGTTCTACGACCTCGGGAAGCCCGAGCCGCTGTGCCCGAAGTGCGGGGCCGATCAGCGGCAGAGCCCGGCCGTGAAGCCCGCCTCGGAGAAGCGCTCCCGCCCCGCCGCCCGCCCGGTCGCGCCGGAGCCGGAGCCCGCCGAGGCGGTCGCGGCGGAGGCGGACGAGGACGCCGAGGCGGACGACGACGAGGACGACGAGGACGAGGACGAGGACGCCTAGCGCGCGGCGCCCTGCCTCACCGTCACCGACAGGCAACTCTCGAGCGGCCCGACCGAGGCCCCGAACGGCTCGTTGACCCCCGGTCGAGCCGTGGCTATCGGATTGGGCATGAGCATCGCCGCCGCGCAGGCCCGGGTCGCGCCGTCGGCGCTCCAGTACGGGAAGGACCTCCTCCTCCTCGCGAAGCCCCGGCTGTCCGGGCTCGTCGTGCTCACGACGGCGGGCGGCGTCGCGCTCGCGCCCGGCCACATCGGCGCGGCGCGCGCCACCATCGCGATCCTGGGCACGGCGGCGGTGGTCGGCGCCGCGAACGCCCTCAACTGCTGGCTCGAGCGGGACGTCGACGCGCGGATGCGCCGCACGCGCGACCGGCCGCTGCCCGCCGGACGCGTCGAGCCGTTCGTCGCGCTCGCCCTCGGGCTCGCGATCCCCGTGTTCGCGCTGCCGGTCCTCGCCCTCGTCGCGAACCCGCTCACCGCACTCCTCGCCTTCGTCGCGCTCGTCGTCTACGTCGCGATCTACACGCCGATGAAGCGGCGGTCGACGCTCGCGCTCTTCGTCGGCGCGATCCCGGGCGCGATCCCGCCGCTCATGGGGTGGACCGCCGTCACGGGCCGCCTCGAGCCGGGCGGCCTCGCGCTGTTCGCGCTCCTCTTCGCGTGGCAGCTCCCGCACTTCCTCGCGATCTCGATCTACCTCGCGGAGGACTACGCGCGCGGCGGCCTCCAGGTGTTCGCGCTCGTCCACGGCGAGCGCGCGACCCGCTGGTTCATCGCGGGAGGGGCGGTCCTCCTCCTCGCGGTGTCGCTCCTGCTCCTGCCGCTCGGCGTCGCCGGGACCGCGTACGGCGCCGTCGCCGCGCTCGCCGGCGCGGCCCTCGTCGCGATCGCCGTCTCGGGGCTCGGCCGCACGGGCGGGCGGTGGGCGCGGCACGTCTTCCTCGCGACGCTCCTCCACCTCACCCTCCTCTTCGCGGCGCTCCTCGCGCTGCCGCGGTAGGAGGCGCCGCGTGGCCGCCCCCGCCGCCGCCGCCTCCCCAGGCGTCCCGGCGCGGCTCGCGCTCGAGGGGGTGGCGGTCCGCCGGGGCGGCCGCGAGGTCCTGCGCGGCGTCTCGCTCGAGGTGCGCCCGGGCGAGATCTTCGGCCTGCTCGGGCCGAACGGCGCGGGGAAGTCGACCCTGTTCGCGATCCTCGCCGGGCTCCTCCGGCCGGACGCGGGGCGCTTCTTCCTCGACGGGCGCGAGATCGCGGCGGGGGCGCGGGAGCTCCGCGCGCGCGCCGGGATCGTCTTCCAGGAGCCCGGGCTCGACGGCAAGCTCTCCGCCCGCGAGAACCTCGCGCTCGCCGCGGCGCTCCACCGGGTGGGGCGAGCCGAGGCGCGGGCGCGCGTGGCGGCGCTGCTCGACGCGGCGGGCCTCTCGGCGCGGGCGCGGGAGCCCGTCGAGCGGCTCTCCGGCGGGCTGCGCCGGCGGCTCGAGCTCGCGCGCGCCCTCGTCCACCGCCCCGAGCTCGTCGTGATGGACGAGCCGACCGTCGGGCTCGACGCCGCGGCGTTCCGGGCGTTCTGGGACGGGGTCGAGACGCTGCGCGGCGCGGAAGGGACGACGTTCGTGCTCACCACCCACCGGCCGGACGAGGCGGAGCGCTGCGACCGGCTCGCGATCCTGGCCCGCGGCGCGATCGTCGCCTGCGAGGCGCCGGAGGCGCTCCGCGCGCGCCTCGCGGGAGACCTCGTGGTCGTCGACGCGGACCGGCCCGCCGAGGTGGCGCGGGCGCTCGCGGAGCGGCTCGGGCTCGAGACCCGGCTCGGCCCCGCGGGCGTCACGGTGGAGCGGCCGTCGGGCCACGCGCTCGTGCCGCGCATCGTCGAGCTGTTCCCGCCGGGGCGGCTGCGCTCGGTGTCGCTCCGGCGGCCGACGCTCGCCGACGCCTACCTCGCGGTGACGGGCGAGGCGCTCGACGGGGAGGTCCGCCCGTGACGCCTGCCGCGAGCGCTCCCGCCCCGCGCCCGGACGGAGGACGGCCGCGGCACGCGCCGCTCGCCTACGACGCCGCGACCGTGCTCGTCCTCGCCCGGCGCGACCTCGTCCGGTTCTTCCGGCAGCCCTCGCGGCTCGTCGGCGCGGTGGGGCAGCCGGTCATCTTCTGGCTCCTCATCGGCGGCGGCCTGTCGGGGACCTTCCGGATGCCGGGCGCGGACGTGAGCTACCTCGCGTACTTCTACCCGGGCGTCGTGCTCATGGTGGTCCTCTTCGCGTCGATCTTCACGACGGCGTCGGTGATCGAGGACCGGCACCGCGGGTTCCTCCAGGCGGTGCAGGCGGCGCCGGGCTCGCGGGCGGCGCTCGTGGTCGGGAAGTCGCTCGGGTCGGCGTCGGTCGCGCTCACGCAGGCGGGGCTGTTCCTCGTCCTCGCCCCGGCCGCCGGGTACCCGCTCGGCGAGATCGACTGGCCGCTCCTCGCCGCCGCGCTGTTCCTCGCGGCGCTCGGGCTCGCCGCGCTCGGGTTCGCGATCGCGTGGGGGCTCGACCACGTGCAGGGGTACCATGCGATCCAGATGACCGTGCTCGTGCCGCTCTGGGTCGTGTCGGGGGCGATGTTCCCCGCCCCGGCGGGCCACCCCGCGCTCGCCGCGGCGCTCCACGTCAACCCGCTCGCGCACGCGGTCTCCGCGGCGCGCCGGGCGCTC
>JAHWYA010000356.1 GCA_020028115.1 Anaeromyxobacter sp. | reverse complement strand
CTCCCCGGAACCGCAGCGCGCAGCGAGGGCCGCCGGCCCGCGGCGGAGCGCGGCCCCTGACGAAGCGCGGCCCGCAAGCTTACTCGGCGGACGGCTGCGGGACCTGCGCCCTCGACCAGCGCAGCACGGTCCCGCGCAGGCCCTCGTAGACGCTCGAGAGGCCGACGTAGGCGAAGCCGACCTGGAAGAGCACGAGGAACGGGAGCGAGTAGTAGACCTCGCGCTCGACGAGGTAGAGGACGCCGTACGTCATGTACGCCGCGAGGGCGAGCTCGACGACCGGCTGGAACGTCAGCGCCGCCTTGTAGCGCTTGCGGGCGACGGACTCGCCGGCGCCCTTCACGCCGTGCTTGGGCGTGCGGGTGAACCCGGTCTCGTAGCCCATGAGCGCCTCGACGACGGCGCGGGCCTGGTTGACCGAGAGCCCGATGCCGAGCGCCATGACGAGCGGCAGGTACTTCACCCGGTCCCACCAGCTCCGCCCCTGCTCGCCCTGGCTCGTCGCGTAGAACATCACGACGCTGAACGTCGCGGCGGCGAAGAACGGGATGTCGAGGAGGAGCACCTCGTACCAGCCGTGCGAGACGCGCACCACCACCGTGATCGGCAGGAGGATGGTGAGCGGGATCATGAGGAGGTAGGCGACGTTCGCGGTGAGGTGGAACCACGCCTCGCGCCGGACCTCCTTCGCGAGCCCGGCCTTGCGGAGCAGGGGCCACAGCTTGAGCGCGGTCTGGATGGACCCCTTCGCCCAGCGGTGCTGCTGGCTCTTGAAGGAGTTCATCTCCACCGGCACCTCCGCCGGCGTGACGAGGTCCTGGAGGTACACGAACCGCCAGCCCTTCAGCTGGGTCCGGTACGACAGGTCGAGGTCCTCGGTGAGCGTGTCGTGCTGCCACCCGCCGCCGTCCGCGATCGCCGTCCGGCGCCAGATGCCGGCGGTGCCGTTGAAGTTGAAGAACCGGCCCGACCGGTTGCGCGCGGTGTGCTCGATGACGAAGTGGCCGTCGAGGAGGATCGCCTGGGCCTGGGTGAGGACGGAGTAGTCGCGGTTCAGGTGGCCCCACCGCGCCTGCACCATCCCGATCTCGCCGTCGGTGAAGAAGTGGATCGTGCGCCGGAGGAAGTCGGGCTCCGGGATGAAGTCCGCGTCGAAGACCGCGACGAACTCGCCCTTCGCGTGGGCGAGGCCGTTCTCGAGGGCGCCCGCCTTGAACCCCTGGCGGTTCGTGCGGTGCAGGTAGGCGATGTCGAGGCCGGTCGCGCGGAACCGCTCGACGCAGGCGCGGGCGATCCCCTGCGTCTCGTCGGTCGAGTCGTCGAGGACCTGCACCTCGAGGAGGTCGCGCGGGTAGTCGATCTTCGCGACCGCCGCGATGAGCCGCTCGGTCACGTACATCTCGTTGAAGATCGGCAGCTGGATCGTGACGCGGGGGAGCGTCTCGAACCGCGCCTTCGGCGTCGGCAACCGGTACTTGTGCCGGTGGTACAGGTACGCCATGGCGTACCGGTGCGAGCCGTAGATCGAGAGGACGAGCAGGAGCAGCGCGTACGCGGCGACGACCGAAAGCTCGAGGGCGCTCATCTTGGAGAGAGTCCGCGGACACCCCAACGGGACCCGCGAAATTGCGGCGGACTATAGCGGCCCGGTCCGGGAAGTCAACGCTGCGCGGCGCGCTGCGGCATGATGGATCGGGACCCCGAGACGCCCACATCGGCCCCGGGCTCTCGGTCGCTTCGCCCGCGTCATTCCTTCTTCGAGGCGACGCCCCGCGGGGGCTCGATCGACGCCTTGAAGATGTCGACCGCCTTCAGGTAGTCGAGCGCCGTCCGGAGCTGGTAGTCCTCCGCGGGGTGGCCCGCGGCGGCGCCGCCGTGCGACGCGGGCGTCGGGCCCGGCGCGTCGTTCTTGAGGTGCCGCTTCAGCTCCTTCTCGCCGGGCTGCGCGTCGTCGACCCGCGGCGGCGAGACGTCCGCGACGACCACGTCGGGCGCGATGCCGCGCTCCTGGATCGAGCGGTTCTTCGGCGTGTAGTAGCGGGCCACCGTGAGCTTCAGGCCGGACCCGTCCTCGAGCTCGATGATGGTCTGGACCGACCCCTTGCCGAAGGTCGGGGTCCCCATGATCACCGCGCGGCCGTGGTCCTGCAGGGCCCCGGCGACGATCTCGCTCGCGCTCGCGGTGCCCTTGTTCACGAGGACGATGAGCGGGTACGCCGGCTCGGTGTCCTTCTCGTGCGCGCGCTCCACCTCGACGTTCCGCCGGCCGCGCCCCGCCGTCGTGACGATGATCCCGCTCGAGAGGAAGACGTCGGAGACGCGGACCGCCTGGTCGAGGAGGCCGCCCGGGTTGTTGCGGAGGTCGACGACGAGCCCGCGGATCTGGCCGCCCATCTGCGCGCGGGCGTCGTCGAGCGCGCGCGCGAGGTTCTTGTCCGTCCGCTCCTGGAACGTGCGGACCCGGACGTAGGCGTAGCGGCGCGAGGCGTCGAGCACGCGCACGTCCACGCTCTGCGTGCGGATCCGGTCGCGGACGAGCGCGAGCTTCTGCGGCGCGGTGAACCCCTCCCGCATGATCTCGAGCGTCACCTTCGTGCCGGCGGCGCCCTTCATCCGGCGCGTCGCCTCGGCGAGGGTCATCTCCTTCGTGGACGTGCCGTCGATCGACAGGACCCGGTCGCCGGGGCGGATGCCGGCGCGCTCTCCCGGCGACTCGACCACCGGCGAGATCACGGTCAGCTCCCCTTCCTGCACGGTGAGCTCGAGCCCGAGGCCGTCGAACTCGCCCGTCGTGTCGTCCCGCATCTGCCGGTAGACGTCCGGCCGCATGAAGACCGAGTGCGGGTCGAGGCGCGCCATCATCCCGTCGATGGCGCCGTACACGAGCTCCTTCTCGTCCACCTCCTCGACGTAGCTGTTCTCGACGTGCGCGAGGACGTCGGAGAACACGTCGAGCGGCCGGTACGGCTGCGCCTGCGTGCGGCGCGCGGCGGAGGCGACGTGATCGACCCCGAGCCCGGCGAAGAAGGTTGCCGCGAGGACGAGGACGAGCGTGAGGCGGCGCATCACCCGGGGATCATAACAGACCTGGACTTGGACTTGGCCTTGGACGTGGTTGCGGTCGGTTCGTCCACGTCCACGTCCACGTCCACGTCCACGTCGACGTCCACGACCACGTCCACGGGACATTCGTCGGGGGGTACCTCAGTGGCCGAGCCACGGCCGGGGATCGACGGGGCGACCCTTCTCGCGGATCTCGAAATAAAGGTACGCCCCCTTCAGCGACCCGGAGTCCCCCACGGTGCCGAGGACGTCGCCCGCCTCGACCTCCTCGCCCATGGCGGTCCGCATCGACGCGAGGTGGGCGACGAGCGTGTGGTAGCCCTCTCCGTGATCGACGATGACGAGGTTCCCGTACCCCTTGAACCACCCGGCGTGGACCACGCGCCCGGCGGCGACGGCGCGGACGGGGGCCCCCGCCGGCGCCTCGACGTCGATCCCGTTCTGGACGGTGACGGTGTTGAACTTCGGGTTCACGACCTTGCCGAACCCCACGCTGACCGCGCCCGGCGCGGGCAGGGCGAGCTTGCCCCGCAGCGCGGGGAAGCCGCCGGGCCCCGAGAGGCCGGCGCGCGGCGGCGGGAGCGT
>JAHWYA010000355.1 GCA_020028115.1 Anaeromyxobacter sp. | reverse complement strand
CGACGCGGGCCAGCGCGCCCTCCTCTCCGCGGTCGTGGGGCTCGCGGCCGTCGCGTGCGGCGTCGCGCTCGACGGGCGGACGCGCCGCGACCACGCGTTCTGGCTCTACCTCTCCGGCCTCGTCGCCTTCTGGGGCGGCCTCACCACCCACCAGGCGGGGTCGAGCGCCTCGCTCCTCCTCGGGGCCGCCGTGAACGTCGTGCTCGTCTTCGTCGCCGTCGCCCTCCGCCGCCGGGTGTTCGCGGTGTTCGGGGGCGTCGGGATCGCCGGCGTCCTCGGCCACGCCGCCGACGCCTGGCTCGCCGATCCGATCGTCCCCTTCGCGGTCGCCGCCGTGGGGCTCGCGGTCGTCGGCGCGGCGGTGGCCTACGACCGGCTCGCCCCGCTCTGGGAACGCGCCCTCCCGCCGCGGCTCCCGGCGACGATCCGGCGGATGCTCCCTCCCGCCCGGCGCCGCTAGCGCCGGCGCCGGCCGCACGCACCAGCCCGATGCACCCCTCCCACGCCATCCCCGGCCTCGAGCCCGCCGAGCCCACCGCCGCGTCCGCCGAGCGGCTCGCGCGGCTCGCGAAGCGGTTCCCGGACCGACTCGACGCGGTCGTGGCGGCGGCCCGGCGGGCGCCCGACCCGGACCTCGCCCTCGCGGGGATCGAGCGGTACGTGGACGGCGCCGGCGCCCCGCCCGCGGCGCCGGACCTGCTCGAGGCGCTCGCGGTCCTCTCGGGCTCCTCGCGGATGATCCCGTCGCTGCTCGCCCGCGATCCCGGGCTGCTCCGGCGCGCGGCCCGGTCGCCGCTCCTCACCCGGCCCCGGGACGAGGAGGGGCTCCGGCGCCTCCTCGAGCGCGCCGCCCGGCGCATCGCGCCGGACGACGTGGAGGGCTTCCACCGCCTGCTCCGGCGCGTCCGCGCGCGCGAGGTGGTCCGGATCTCGCTCCGCGACCTGCGGCGCGCCCGCGTGAAGGAGGTCACCGGCGAGCTCTCCGCGCTCGCGACCGCCTGCATCGACGCCGCGATCCGGTTCCACGACCGGCGGCTCCGGGCGCGGCACGGCCCCCCCGCCGGCCTCGCCGGGCGCGAGCTGGGCGCGGGCTTCTGCGCCCTCGCGATGGGAAAGCTCGGCGCCCGCGAGCTGAACTTCTCGTCCGACGTGGACCTCGTCTACGTGTACGGCCAGGACGGGGAGACCGAGGGGGAGCGCTCCGTCGCGCACTTCGCGTACTACGCGAAGCTCGCCGAGCTCGTCACCGAGGCGATCGCGAAGCCCACCGAGGACGGCTTCGTCTTCCGGGTGGACCTGAACCTGCGCCCCGACGGGCAGAACGGCCCCATCGTGAACGGCCTCCACGCGGCGGAGCTCTACTACCAGACGTTCGGCCGGAGCTGGGAGCGGAACGCCCTCGTGAAGGCGCGCCCCGGCGCGGGCGATCTCGCGGTGGGTGAGGAGCTGCTCCGGCAGCTCGATCCGTTCGTGTGGCGGCGCAGCCTCGACCTCACCGTCGTGCAGGAGATCCAGGCCATGAAGGCGCGCATCGACGCGCGCGCGGGCGCCGAGGGGAAGGACGACCTGAAGCTCGGCAAGGGCGGCATCCGCGAGGCCGAGTTCTTCGTGTCCGCCCTGCAGCTCCTCCACGGCGGGCGCGAGGAGGGGCGCGCCCTGCGCGAGCGCGCGGTGCTGCCGGCGCTCGACCGCCTCCTCTTCGCGGGCATCGTCCCGTCGCGGGACCACGACGAGCTCGCCGACGCGTACCTCTTCCTGCGCCGCGCCGAGCACCGCGTGCAGATGCTCGACGGCGCGCAGACGCACCGGCTGCCGCCCCCCGGCGAGCGGCGGTGGCTCGCGCGCTCGATGGGGTACGCGACCGACGAGGCGTTCGAGGCCGCCCTCGCGGCGCACCGCGAGCGCGTCGCGCGGCTGTTCGAGGGGCTCCTCGGGACCGGCACCGGCGCGGTCCCGCTCGACCCCGACCTCGCGCTGCTCGCCGACGCGCAGGTGGAGCGGGAGCGGCGCGTCGAGATCGCCGCGCGGCGCGGCCTCGTCGACCCGGACCGCGTCCTCGCCTCGATCGACGCGATGGCGCGCCGCCGCACGCCGTTCTCGCCGCTCGGCGATCCCGCGGCGGCGGTGGCGCTCCTCTCCGACGCCCTCGGCACGCCGGATCCCGACCAGGCGATCTCGCACCTCTCCGACTTCGCGGCGGCGCTCAAGGCGCCCGAGCCGTACTTCCGGATGCTCTCGGAGCACCGGCGGGTCGCGCGGCTGCTCCTGTCGCTCTTCGGCACGTCCGACTTCCTCTCGAAGCGGTTCCTGCGGCACCCCGAGCTCATCGACATGCTCCTGCGCGAGGACCAGAGCCTGCTCGAGAAGGACGGGGACGCCTTCCGCCGGGAGCTCGACGAGCGGCTCTCGGGGGTCGATCCCTCCCTCGCGCCCGACGACGTCCTCGAGCGGCAGCTCGGCGAGCTGCGCCGCTTCAAGAACGAGGAGGTCCTGCGCATCGCGATCCACGACATCGCGGGGACGATCGACCTCGCGAGCGTCGCCGGGCAGCTCTCGGACCTCGCCGAGGCGTGCCTCGAGCGGGGCCTCGCCCTCGCAGAGGCGGAGGCGGCGGCGAAGGGCGTCGCGCCGCCGGGGCGGCTGTGCGTCATCGGGATGGGGAAGCTCGGCGGGCACGAGCTCGGCTACCACTCCGACCTCGACCTCATCTTCCTCTACCCCGGCTCCGGCGCGACCGCCGGCCACGAGCGCTACCCGCGCCTCGCGCAGCGGTTCATGTCCTTCCTGCAGATGCCGCTCCGCGAGGGGCGGCTCTTCCAGATCGACACGCGGCTCCGACCCTCCGGCAACCAGGGGGCGCTCGTCATCGGGACCGAGGCGTTCACGCGCTACCACACCGGCGAGGCGGGCCCCGGGGCCCCGAGCGGCGCGGTGCGGAGCCAGCTCTGGGAGCGGCAGGCGCTGCTCCGGGCGCGACACGTCGCGGGCGACCCCGGGATCTTCGCGGAGATCCACGAGCGCGTCCTCGTCCCGGTCGTCTACGGCCGCCGCGAGGACCCGGCGCCGCTCGCCGCCGAGATCCGGCGCATGCGCGAGCGGATGGAGACGGAGATCGCGAAGGAGGCCTCGCACGGCAAGAACCCGAAGACCGGCCACGGCGGCCTCGTCGACGTGGAGTTCGCCGCGCAGTTCCTCCAGCTCGCCCACGGCCACGACCACCCGGCGGTGCGCGGGAGCTCGACGCCGGTGGCGCTCCGGAGGCTGCGCCACGCGGGGCTCCTCCGCGAGGCGGACTTCGAGGCGCTCGCCGAGGGGTACGACTTCCTGCGCCGGGTCGAGCTGCGGCTCCGGATCGTCCACGACTTCGCCATCGACCACCTCCCCGAGCAGGGACCCGCGCTCCGGCAGCTCGCGCGCCGCCTCGGCTACGCGGGGCCGGATCCCGGCGCGCGGTTCCTCGCCGACTACGCCCGCGTGACCGCCGCGGTCCGGCAGGCGTTCGACTCGGTGGTGGCGTGATCGCCACCGACGAGGCGCTCGACGCGCTGCGCGCGCAGGTCCGCCCGTTCGAGGACGCGGAGGCGGCCCTCGTCCGCGCGGTCGTGTCCTCCCCGGCGTTCCTCTCCGACGCCGACGAGGCCGCCGTCCG
>JAHWYA010000354.1 GCA_020028115.1 Anaeromyxobacter sp. | reverse complement strand
CGGCGCGCGCGCCGGTTCCCCCCGGGCGTGGAGCTCCTCCGCTGCTGGCGCGGGAAGGGCGGCGTCGACCTGCGCGACCTGCTCGCGAAGCTCGCCGCGCGCGGCATCACGCACCTCCTCGTGGAGGGGGGCGCCCGGGTGCACGCCCGCTTCCTGGAGGAGGGGCTCGTGGACCGGATGGCGGTGTTCGTCGCGCCGAAGCTGGCGGGCGCGGGGGGCGTCCCGCTCATCGCCGCGGAGGGGCCGGCGCGCATGGCCGACGCCCTCCGGCTCGACGAGGTCCAGGTCGAGCGCGTGGGTGACGACGTGCTCGTGATCGGCCGTCCGGTGCGCCCGCGGAGCCGCGCGCGGCGCGCCTCGTCGCGCGCGCGCTGACGCGGCGCTCTGCGCTCCGCGCCGTTGGCGAAAAACCCAGGACGCGGCTAGGATTGCGCCGCGATGTTCACCGGTCTCGTCTCCGACATGGGCGCCGTGGAGCGGATCGTTCCACGGCAGGGGGGCGCTCGCCTGACGCTCCGCCCGCGCGCGCTCGACGTGGGCGCGCTCGTCCTCGGCGAGAGCGTCGCGTGCTCGGGCGTGTGCCTCACCGTCGTCGAGCGCGGCGGCGGGCTCGTGTCGTTCGACGCGGTCCCGGAGACGCTCTCCCGCACGACCATCGGCGGCTGGCGCCCCGGCTCGCTCGTGAACCTCGAGCGCGCCCTCGCGCTCGGCGACCGGCTGGGCGGCCACCTCGTGCAGGGGCACGTCGACGCCGTCGGCGAGGTCGTCTCGCGCGCCGCGGAGGGGCAGGGCGCGCGGCTCGTCATCTCGCTCGCCGCGCCCATCGCGCCGCTCGTCGCGGAGAAGGGCTCCATCGCCGTCGACGGCGTGTCGCTCACGGTCGCGGCGGCCGGGCGGGACCGGTTCGACGTCGCGCTCATCCCGGAGACGCTCGCCCGCACCACGCTCGGCGACGCGCGCCCGGGCACGAAGGTGAACCTCGAGGCGGACGTCGTCGCGCGCCACGTCGCGCGGCTCCGCGAGCTCGCCGGCCCCGGCGTCTCCGGCGACGATCTCTCGCGGTGGGGCTACGGAGGGACGCGGTGAAGGATCACACGAAGCACGCCGTCGAGCGGGTGGAGCGGGCGATCGACGCGATCCGCGAGGGCCGGATGGTGATCCTCACCGACGACGAGGACCGCGAGAACGAGGGCGATCTCTGCATGGCCGCGGAGAAGGTCACGCCCGCCGCCGTGAACTTCATGGCGAAGCACGGGCGCGGCCTCGTCTGCCTCTCGCTCTCCGAGGAGAAGGTCCGCCAGCTCCGGCTCCCCCTCATGGTGGACGAGGGCGCGAACACCTCCTCGTTCGGCACGGCCTTCACCATCTCGATCGAGGCGAAGGAGGGGGTCACCACCGGCATCAGCGCCCGCGACCGCGCGCACACCATCCTCACGGCGGTGCGGGACGAGGCGCGCCCGGAGGACCTCGCGCGGCCCGGCCACGTCTTCCCGCTCCGCGCCCGGCGCGGCGGGGTGCTCGTGCGCGCGGGCCAGACCGAGGGCTCGGTGGACCTCGCGCGGCTCGCCGGGCTCAAGCCCGCGGGCGTCATCTGCGAGGTGATGAACGACGACGGGTCGATGGCGCGCATGCCGGAGCTCGAGAAGCTCTCGCAGGAGCACGCCCTCCCGCTCGTCTCGGTCGCGGACCTCATCTGCTACCGGATGATGAAGGACACGCTGGTGCGCCGCGCGGCCGACGCGCCGGTGCCGACCGTCTACGGCGAGTTCCGCGCCGTCGCGTACGAGAACGACGTCGACACCCACCAGCACGTCGCGCTCGTGAAGGGCCGGTGGCGGGAGAACGAGCCCGTCCTCGTCCGCGTCCACTCGAAGTGCCTCACCGGCGACGTCTTCGGCTCGGAGCGCTGCGACTGCGGCCCCCAGCTCCACGCCGCGCTCGAGCAGATCGACCGGGCCGGCAAGGGCATCCTGCTCTACCTCGACCAGGAGGGGCGCGGGATCGGGCTCGTGAACAAGCTCCGCGCCTACAACCTCCAGGACCAGGGCTACGACACGGCCGAGGCGAACCTGCAGCTCGGCTTCAAGCCCGACCTGCGCGACTACGGCATCGGCGCCCAGATCCTGCGAGACCTCGGCGTCCGCAAGATGCGGCTCCTCACGAACAACCCGAAGAAGATCATCGGGCTCGAGGGGTACGGCCTCGAGGTCGTCGAGCGCGTCGCCATCGAGATGGCGCCCACCCGCCGCAACCGGGCCTACCTCGCGACGAAGCGCGACAAGCTCGGCCACCTCCTCACGCTCAAGCCCGCCGCGCGCGCGGCGAAGGGGCGCCGCCTCCCGCGCGCGCGCCGCTCGAAAGGAAGGAACGGACGATGAACGTCTACGAGGGATCGCTCGTCGCGACCGGGCTCAAGGTCGCCGTCGTCGTCGCGCGCTTCAACGCGCTCGTGACCGAGCAGCTGCTCTCCGGCGCGCTCGACGCGCTCCGCCGCCACGGCGTGAAGGACGCCGATCTCGACGTCTTCCGCTGCCCGGGGACGTTCGAGCTGCCGCCGGTGCTCCGGCGCGTGGCGCGCTCGGGCCGCTACGACGCGGTGGTGGCGCTGGGCGCCGTGATCCGCGGCGGGACCCCGCACTTCGAGTACGTCGCCGGCGAGGCGACCAAGGGGATCGGGCTCGTCTCGATGGAGGCGGACTGCGCCGTCACGATGGGCGTCCTGACCTGCGACACGATGGAGCAGGCCCTGGAGCGCGCCGGCGTGAAGGCGGGGAACAAGGGCGCGGAGGCCGCGGTGGCGGCCATCGAGCAGGCGAACGTCCTCCGAGAGGCTGCGAAGCTCGCCGCCCCCCGCCGGAGGGACTGAGCCTTGACCGCCCGGCGGACCAAGGCCCGCGAGCGCGCCCTCCAGGCGCTGTACCAGATCGACGTCGCCGCCGAGGGCATCGACGAGGCGCTCGCGCGCTTCTGGCGGTCCTTCGAGCCGGTGGAGCGCGAGGTGATGACGCTCGCCGAGACGCTCGTCCGCGGGGTCGCGGAGCACCGCCGCGCCGTCGACGACGAGATCGAGCGGGTCTCGGCCAACTGGCGGCTCGACCGGATGGCCAAGGTCGACCGGAACGTCCTGCGGCTCGCCACGTACGAGCTGCTGCGGACGGACGTGCCGGTGAAGGTCGTGATCAACGAGGCGATCGAGCTCGGGAAGAAGTACGGATCCGAGAGCACCGGCGCGTTCGTGAACGGGGTGCTCGACAAGATCGCGTCCGACCTGCCGGCCGAGCGCCGGCGCGCGGGCGGCTAGGAGCGTGGCCACGTGGCGCTCGTGATCGAGGTGGCGGAGCTCGGGCTGTCGGCGATCGACGGCCTCGACGTCGACGCGCTCGCGGTGTTCGTCGGGCCGGAGCGGCCGCTCCAGGGGTTCGCCGGGTTCGCGGACTGGCGGCTCTGCGGCGCCATCTCGCGCGCGATCCGGACCGGCCTGTTCCAGGCGGGCGACGGCGAGGCGCTGCTCCTGCCGTCCGGCGGCCGGGTCGCGCCGGGGCGCGTCTTCTGCTTCGGCCTCCCCGACGGGCCGCTCGGCCCGGAGGGCTTCCTCCACGCCGCGCGCGCGCTGTGCGAGGCCCTGTCGCGCGCCGGCAGCGAGGCCTTCGCG
>JAHWYA010000028.1 GCA_020028115.1 Anaeromyxobacter sp. | reverse complement strand
TCCCCACGACGAAAGGAGCGGTCATGGACGTCGGGTTCATCGGGCTCGGGATCATGGGCCGGCCGATGGCGGGCCACCTCGCGAAGGGCGGGCACCGGGTCCACGCCCACGACCACAAGCCCGTCCCGAAGGAGCTCGCGGACGCCGGGATCGTGCCGTGCGGCAGCGGCAAGGAGGCCGCGGAGCGGTCGGACGTCGTCATCACGATGGTCCCCGACACGCCGCACGTCGCGTCCGCGCTCTTCGATCCGGACGGCGTCGCGGAGGGGCTCTCGCCCGGGAAGATCGTCGTCGACATGAGCTCCATCTCGCCGGCGGACACGAAGGTGTTCGCGAGGCGGATCGAGGAGAAGGGCTGCCGGTACCTCGACGCGCCGGTGTCGGGCGGCGAGGTGGGCGCGAAGAACGCGGCGCTCACGATCATGGTCGGCGGCCCGCAGGAGGCCTTCGACCGGGTGAAGCCGCTCTTCGAGCTGATGGGCAAGAACATCACCCTCGTCGGCGGGAACGGCGACGGCCAGACGTGCAAGGTCGCGAACCAGATCATCGTCGCGCTCAACATCGAGGCGGTCGCCGAGGCGCTCCTCTTCGCGTCGAAGATGGGGGCGGATCCCGGGCGCGTGCGCCAGGCGCTCCTCGGCGGCTTCGCGTCTTCCCGCGTCCTCGAGGTGCACGGCGAGCGGATGATCAAGCGGACGTTCGATCCCGGGTTCCGGATCGAGCTGCACCAGAAGGACCTCAACCTCGCGCTGTCGAACGCGCGCCAGGTCGGGCTCTCGCTCCCGAACACGGCCACGGCGCAGGAGCTCTTCAACGCCTGCGCCGCACGCGGCGGGAAGAGGTGGGACCACTCCGCGCTCGTGCGCGCGCTCGAGCTGCTCGCGAACCACGAGGTCGGGGGCAAGGCGGGCGGGTAGACTCCGGGAATGGAAGACATCGCGGGGCTCGGGCACGCGCACACGTTCGAGGCGGACCGGCCGGTCGAGGGGGAGCGCCGGACGCGGTGGGTCGTCGGCATCACCGTCGCGATGATGGTCGCGGAGATCGTCGCGGGGTCGGCCTTCCGCTCGATGGCGCTCCTCGCGGACGGCTGGCACATGGGGACGCACGCCGCGGCGCTGGGCGTGGCGGTCTTCGCCTACGTCTACGCGCGCCGCCACGCCGCCGACGCGCGCTACACCTTCGGCACCGGCAAGGTCGGCGCGCTCGGCGGGTTCGCGAGCGCGGTCGGGCTCGCGGTGGTCGCGCTCCTCGTCGGCGGGGAGAGCGTGTCTCGCCTCGCGACGCCGGTCGCGATCCGGTTCGACGAGGCGATCGTCGTGGCCTTCGTCGGGCTCGCCGTGAACCTCGTGTGCGCGTGGCTCCTGAGCGGCGGCGGGCACGGGCACGACCACGACCACGACCACGGCCACGACCACGACCACGACCACGACCACGACCACGGTGTTTCAGCCGTTCGTTCCGAGCGTAGGTCCATTCATCCTGAGCGTAGCGTCTCCGCAGGCGACTCGGAGTCGAGGGACGCTCACCACGACCACAACCTCCGCGCCGCCTACCTCCACGTCCTCGCCGACGCGCTCACCTCCGTGTTCGCCATCGTCGCGCTGACCGCCGGGAGGTTCCTCGGCTGGACCTGGATGGACCCCTTGATGGGGCTCGTCGGCGCCGCTGTGATCGCGCGGTGGTCCCTCGGGCTCCTGCGCGACACGAGCGCGGTGCTCCTCGACGCCGAGGTGGACGTCGCGCGCCGCGAGGCGATCCGCGCGGCCGTCGAGGCCGACGGGGACCGCGTGACCGACCTGCACGTGTGGCGGGTCGGACGCCGCCACTACGCCGCGATCGTGGCGGTGCTCGCGGTGCGGCCGTCCTCTCCCGCCGCCGTGAAGGCGCGGCTCCGCGGGTTCGCGGACCTCGCCCACGTGACGGTCGAGCTTCACCGCGCCGGGGACCCGAGCGCGACGGCGGCGCCGTAGCGCTCCGCCGGCGCTCAGGGCTCGGGCGCCGAGCTCTCGGTGGTCCCGGCGGAGGTCGGGGTCGCCTCGGGCTCGCCGCCCCCGCGCCGCTTCGAGCCGACGACGTGGCAACCGAGGCACTTGATGGGCCCGCGATCGAGCTCCACGTGACAGCCCCGGCAGACCTCGTGCCCGCGTTCCTTCCCGAGCTGCTCGACCTTCTTGATCGGCCCGTCGCCGTGGCAGCTCCGGCACGGCGCGCGGCGCGCGAGGTGCGCAGCGTGGTCGAGGGTCACGTCGCCGAAGGAGCGGGTCCGGAAGACGGCGCGCCCCGGGGGAGGCGGGAGCTGGCCTGCCGCGATGGCGACGATCGCGCCGAGCGCGAGGATGGTCGGGGCGCCGGTCACGTCGAGGCGCCGCCATCCTACAGCGGGGTCGCTGGTCGCACCACGCCATCCGTGTGGTGAGCCTCGCCGGGTGATGCCGGCGCGGCAGCCGGCGGACCAGGCGCTCCCGCCGGCGGAGAGGGCGTCTCCCGCGACGAGCGCGATGGTCCCGCGGCGGGCGCGGGTGGGTCAATAAAGCCATACGCGACCGGACCGCGGGCCTCGCGAAACTACTCTCGGTCGGGCCGAGCGGGGCGGAGCGGCTGGGCCGGAACTACTCTCGGTCGGGTCGGCGAGTCCTACCTGTGCGCACCTGGGCGGCGGGGAAATGCTGGAAGCTACGGGCGCGACTGCTTGTTTCACCGTCGCCCGTGACCGTCGACGTCCGTCCACCCTGCTTGTCCTCCGGTTCCGTTCCGTGGCATTCGGGGCGGCGCAATGGGTCAGAGTCGACCCTTGAAGCGCCGTCATCGTGTTCCGTGATGGGTCCGGGTAGACCCAGAGGTCCCTCGCGCATGAAGTCGGCTTCCGCTCCGGTCTCGCTCCTCGTCGGCGCCGTCGCGGCCGCGCTCCTCGCGTCCGGCTGCGCCTCCAGCGGCCCCATCCAGGGCGGACCGGCGCGGACGTGCGTCTCGTGCCACGAGAAGACGCGCCAGGAGATCTCGCGCGGCGTCGTGCACGCACCGTTCAAGGCGGGCGACGGCTGCGAGGCCTGCCACAGCCGGCACGGCGTGGTCGGCGCCCTCGTGCTCAAGGCGGACGAGCCGAAGCTCTGCCTCGACTGCCACGCGACCACCGGCAAGGCGCTCGAGGAGAAGCACGTGCACGGCGCGCTCGCGAAGGGCGGCAAGTGCACGACCTGTCACGAGCCGCACGCGTCGAAGTTCGCCCACCTCGCGAAGAAGGGCGGGACGGCCGCCTGCTTCCAGTGTCACGAGCAGAAGCCCTTCCAGGCGGGCACGGTCCACCCGGCGGCGGCGAGCGCCTGCTCGTCGTGCCACGTGCCGCACGCGAGCGCCGACCCCGCGCTCCTCGCGAGGAAGGGCGCAGACCTCTGCGCCTCCTGCCACGGCACCGGCAAGCCCGCCAAGATCGGCGCGCACGCCGGCTACCAGGTCGAGGGGAAGGACTGCACGAAGTGCCACGCGCCGCACCGCGGCGGCGACCAGCGGCTCCTGCGGGCCGTCGTCCACGAGGTCGCGAGCGACTGCGCCGCGTGCCACGCCGCGCCCGGCTCGGAGAAGCCGTTCGCGACGGCCAAGACCCAGCCGGCGCTCTGCTTCGACTGCCACGACGACTTCCGCAAGCCCGGCACCAAGCAGGTCGTCCACCCCGCCCTCGACGGCTCCTGCACCGACTGCCACAGCCCGCACGCGTCCGACACGAAGGGGATGCTCGCCGCCCCGCAGCGGGAGACCTGCGGGCAGTGCCACGACGGGATCGACGCGAAGCTCGCCGCGACCGCGAAGTCTCGCCACGCCCCGGCCGCGGACGGGAAGTGCACCGCCTGCCACCGGCCGCACGTCGCCGAGCAGGCGAAGCTCCTCGCGAAGGCGCAGCCCGCCCTGTGCTACGGCTGCCACGAGAAGCAGAAGGTGGCCTGGGCGGCGGAGAAGGTGCAGCACGCTCCCGTCCGCCAGGGCCGCTGCTCGGCGTGCCACGACCCGCACGGCGCGGCGGAGGGCCGCCTCCTCGCGAAGCCCCAGGCGGAGGTCTGCTTCTCCTGCCACGAGAAGGAGAAGGCCGCGTTCGCGAAGCTGCGCGTCCACGCGCCGGTGAAGGAGGGCGCCTGCGCGACCTGCCACGCGCCGCACGGCGCCGCGAAGAAGGGCCTCCTCGCGGTCGAGCCGGCGCAGCTCTGCGGCCGCTGCCACGAGAAGATCGGCGCGGTCGCCGCGAAGAAGGTGGGCCACGTCCCGGTCGCCGAGGGGTCCTGCGACTCCTGCCACGAGACGCACGCGAGCGATCGCCCGGCGCTCCTCAAGGGGCCCGTCGCCGAGGTCTGCTTCGAGTGCCACTCCGACCAGAAGGCCTCGCCCAGGGCCGCCTCGGTCCACGCGCCCTTCCGCAACGGCGCCTGCGCGGACTGCCACGATCCGCACGGCACGACGAAGAAGCTCCTCGACGCCGGCAGCCGCGCCTGCCTCACCTGCCACGAGAACATGCTCGCGAAGATGATGCGGCCGCGCTCCGTCGTGCACGCGCCGCTGAAGCGCGACTGCCTCGTCTGCCACGCGGGCCACGCGTCGAAGGAGGAGCACCTCCTCGCCAAGCCGGTGAAGGCCCTCTGCGCGAGCTGCCACGACGCCAAGGAGGCGAAGCTCGTCGAGAGCCACCGCGGCCTCAAGGTGGACGGCACCGCCTGCGTCTCCTGCCACGACCCGCACCTGAGCGATCGCAAGGGGCTCCCCCGCGCGGTCCGCCACCTCCCGTTCCTGAACGGCGACTGCGGCGCGTGCCACGCGCCCGCCGACGGCGCGAAGGGGAAGGGCGGCACGCCCGCGACGCTCCTCGCGAAGGGCGCGAAGCTCTGCGCCTCCTGCCACGACGACGTGGTGAAGAAGGCAGAACAGCCGAACGCGCACGCGCCGTTCCGCAAGGGCGACTGCCTGTCATGCCACGGCCCGCACGCGGGCGACGAGCAGAAGCTCGTCCTCGCGAAGGGCAAGGACCTCTGCCTCCGCTGCCACTCCGCGTTCAAGAAGACGCTCGACGCGAAGTCGGTCCACACCCCCGTCAGGGCCGGCGAGTGCGCCAAGTGCCACGACGCGCACGGCTCGGGCGAGAAGAAGCTGCTCGCGAAGAAGGGCAACGACCTCTGCCTCTCCTGCCACGAGAAACAGAAGGCCCTCCTCAAGGCGAAGACGGTCCACATGCCGTTCTCCGACGGCGACTGCTCGGACTGCCACGACCCGCACGGCTCCGCGAACCCGGCGCAGCTCGTGAAGCCCGCGAACGCCCTCTGCGCGTCCTGCCACGACGCGAAGGACGCCGCGCTCGCGAAGGCTCACCGCGGGTTCCCGGTGGCGAACGCGGGGTGCGCGACCTGCCACAACCCTCACGGCTCGCCGCAGCCGAAGCTCGTCCGCGCCGCGCCGCACCGCGTCCTCGCCGCGTGCGACCGCTGCCACGCGGGGAAGGGCGACAAGCCCGCCGCCCTCGTCGCGAAGAGCCCGCAGCTCTGCCTCACCTGCCACTCGAGCGTGAAGGACGCGCTCGGGAAGCCCGGGGCGCACGAGGCGGCGAAGGACGACTGCCTCAACTGCCACACTCCCCACGCCGCCGACGAGAAGGGGCTCGTCCTCGGCAGCGAGCGGGAGAAGTGCCTCGACTGTCACGACGACGTGAAGAAGCACATGGCCGCGTCCCGCACGATCCACCCCCTGCGCGCGAACGGCGGCCGCTGCACGAGCTGCCACAGCCCGCACCAGTCGGACCAGCAGTCGCTCCTGCGCGCGGCGAAGGTCGACCTCTGCGCGACCTGCCACAAGACGCACGCGAAGTTCACGCACCCCTTCGGCAAGGGCGTCGTCGATCCGCGCACGAAGCAGGACATGACCTGCCTCTCGTGCCACGGCCCGCACGGCACGGGGCAGCGGTTCATCCTCGTCGCCGACGGCAAGCGCGACCTCTGCATCCAGTGCCACGGGGGCGGCGACGACGGGACGATGCGGGCGCTCAAGAAGCGGGAAGTGAAGTGACGGGGCCGGCGGCGACCGCGAGGGCCGCCGTCCTCGCCACGGCGCTCGCGGCGGCCGTCGCACCCGCGCCGGCGCACGCCCAGGAGGCGCGCGGCGAGCTCCCGGGCGCGCCGGTCCGGAAGGTGAACCCGATGCCGGCCGTCGAGGCGGCGGGCGTCTTCGCGGAGCACTCGGTGGAGGGGTGGCTCGCCTCGCCCCTCGGCCTCTTCTTCGACCCGGCGCAGCGGGAGGTCTACGTCGCGGACACGGACGGCCGGCTCGTCGGGATCTTCGATCCGTCGGGCGCGCCGCTCTTCGCGTTCGGCGCCGGGCTCCTCGAGGCCCCGTTCGCCGTCGCCGTCGACCCGGCGAGCCACCACGTGTACGTGCTCGACCAGGATCGCGCGCGAGTGAAGGAGTTCAGCTTCCGCGGCGTGCCCCTCGGGAACGTGGCGCTCGCCGGGCTCGACGGGCGCAAGGACGTCGTCCTGTCCGCGCTGCACGTCGACGCCCGCGGCTGGCTCTACGTCGCGGAGAACAAGCTCTCCGAGGTGTTCGTGTACGACGAGGCGCGCAAGCTCGTCGCGCGCTTCGGGACCGTGGGCTACGACCGCGGACAGTTCATCGCGATCGTCGCGATCACGACCGACGCGGAGAGCGTGTACGTCCTCGACCAGGTCGGCACCGTCGTGCAGGTGTTCGACCGGCGCGGGAAGTACCTGCGCGGCTTCGGCGAGCACGCGTCGGGCCCCGAGACGTTCTCGCTGCCGTCGGGGATCGCGGTCGCGCCGAGCGGCAAGATCTTCGTCGCGGACGCGCTCCGGCACGAGGTGAAGGTGTTCCTGCCGGACGGGCTCTTCCTCGGCCGCTTCGGCGGGCGGGGGCGCGCGGCCGGAGATCTCGGCTACCCGGGCCAGCTCGCGTTCGACGGGGAGGGGAACCTCCTCGTGCTCGAGAAGATCAACGGCCGGGTGCAGCGCTTCCGCGTGAGAGAGCCGAAGCCCGCGCCGGAGCCGCTGCCCGCCGGCGAGCCGGCCCCCGGCGCAGGCGCAGGCGCAGAGGCCGAGCCCGAGACGCGGTAGTCCGCGTCCGCTCGCCCTCCGCACACGACCCAGAGTACGTGCCGTCGAAGTGGGGGTTTTCCCGCACCCATTTCGACGCTGCGGTGGGTCAGTGACCACCCTGAGCGCCAGCGATTTCCTGCAAGCCTTTGACGCACCGTTCGAGTGGTGCGTACGGGTGGGTGGGGTACAACCCACACCGTAAACGACTGTCCGTGCGGAAAAGCCCCATAACTGCGGGATCTTGGCTGGTACGGCTGATGCTGTGGTGACCCGCCGGGTGCAATTCGCACCACTGCGTAGCACCAGCACCAACCCAAGGAGCATCACCGGTATGAAGAAGCTGATCTTCGCGGCCGCGCTGCTGGCGTTCGGCGGCGCCGCTTTCGCGGGCGAGTATCACGTCGGCAAGTACCTCCTCTGCTACGACTGCCACTCGATGCACGGCAGCCAGTCGCACGGCTACGGCAGCGACACGTCGCTCGGCGCCGCCGGCGCTGCGAGCGCGAAGCTCGGCGGCGACTGGCAGTTCGCCCAGGGCACCGTGTACGACTTCCTCCTCAAGGGCTCCGAGAGCGAGTCCTGCAAGGCCTGCCACGACGGCAAGACCTTCGCCCCGGACGTCGTCGGCGACAACACGAACCCCTACCCGCGGTCGGCCGGCTCGATCCCGGACGGCACCGCCGTCCACGAGCTCTACAAGGGCCACGGCCTCGACGCCTCGGCGGCCGCCCCGGGCGGCTCGACCCAGACGCTCACCTGCTTCGGCTGCCACATCCAGCACGGCAGGGACGTCAGCTACCGGAACCTCGGTAGCCGCGCCGACGCCAACACGCAGCCGACCTACATCGTCAAGGACGCGGCGGGCACGGACACCTCGACGGACCTCACCAAGGACGTCACGATCAAGGTCGCGGCCGGGGCCATCGCGGCGGGCAAGTACGTCCCGCAGATCGACGGCGCGTTCGGCGGCTACTACGACATGCGCAACATCTCCTACGCGCAGCAGACGGTCGGCGGCGTCGCCTCGGCGAACCGCATGAACAACCTCTGCGCGATGTGCCACTCGGAGTTCCACGGCGCTCCGGGCGCCGGCGCGGTCGGCAACGGCGCGACGGGCGCGGGCGTCGGCGGTGAGTTCCTCGACGCCACCCAGGGCGCGGACATGACCGGCTGGGAGGCGTTCACCCGCCACCCGACGTCCGGCGTCGTCGTCGGCGGCCTCGTCCCGGCGGTCGCGGGCGGCTCGAACCACGGCCACACCTCCACGGGCGGCCTGAACGGCAAGACGACGAAGGTGAAGGCGGCGCAGAAGAACGCCTCCGACTTCATCAACGCCGCCCCGATGTGCGTCTCCTGCCACAACGCGCACGGCTCGACGAACGGCTTCGGCCTCCGCTTCATCGCGGGCAACGTCGCGCTGACCGACAATGCGCAGCTCGAGAACGGCACCGGCCGGTACGCGAACCTCTGCAACCAGTGCCACGGCCAGGGCACGTCCAACGTCGAGTCCTACACGGGCACGCCGATGGACGCGGTCGTCCGCTAGTCGAGGAAGGCAGCTCGCAGTCCGAGGGGGACCGGTTCGCCGGTCCCCCTCCTTCGTTCTTGTGGGCGCGCGCGCACATCCGCCGACGTGCCCGGGGTCATTACAGAATTTCGCCGCTCGCCGCCCTGTTTCCCTGGCGACGTGCGCTCGCCCTCGACCCTCGCGCGCGCGGCGCTCGGCGCCGCGATCCTCGGGCTCCTCGTCCCGCGCGCCGGCATGGCCGGGGACTGGCACGAGGGCGGCCGGCTCGTCTGCTCCGACTGCCACACCTCGCACAACAGCGCGGACGGCCTGCCGATGCGGTACGACCGCTCGCCGGGGCTCTCCGAGCACCTCCTGCGCGCCGGCGACGCGGTGTCGCTCTGCTTCGCGTGCCACGACGGCTCGAACCCGCGCGCGCCGGACGTGCTCGCGCCGGTGGGCTACGTCGCCGAGCCCGCCGCCGGGCTCTTCCCGAGCCGCGACGGGAGCGGCACGGGCAAGGGTCACCGGCTCCTCCGCTCGAGCCCGCAGCAGGTGCCGCTCGGCTCGGGGCAGATGATCCTCTCGTGCGCGAGCTGCCACGACACGCACGGGAACGGGAACTACCGGAACCTCCGCGGGCGTCCGGGGGGCGGGACGGGGGCCGACCTCCTCGTCGCGGTCGACCAGGCGAAGAAGGCCGACGGCGCGAACCCCGCCGACGTCTACGCGCTCGAGAACCTCGCCTACCGCGGCGGCGTGAACGCCTGGTGCGTCGACTGCCACGACCGCGCGCCGGCCGATCACGCCGAGCACCCCATCTCCGCCACCATCTACGGGTCGACGATGGCGTCGTACGCGACGTGGCTCGCGGTGACCGGCCCCCGCGTCCCGGTCGAGAACCCGACGGACCCCGTCGTGCCGTCCACCGACGACCGGATCGCGTGCCTGACCTGCCACTACGGCCACGGCTCCACGACGAGCGAGCTGCGGACGCCCGGCGGCACGACCGACTCGCAGGTCCTGTGCCGGGAGTGCCACGTCCAGTGACGGGTTCGCGTCCACGCTTCGCGGCCGCGCGCCTCGTCCTGCTCGCGGCGGCCCTCGCCGCCGCGCCCGTCGCCGCCCGCGCCGCGAGCGGCCGGGTGAAGGACTCGAAGCACGGGCTCGTGCGGCTCGATCCTCGCCACGACGCGGGCGCCTGTCGCCACTGCCACTCGAGCGAGGTCCGCCGCTCGAAGGAGCGGGACCGGAACGCGCTCTGCGCCTCCTGCCACCGCACGCCCGCGCCCGGCTCGTCGTACCAGGGCGACGCCACCTACGAGCGGTCCGCCCACGGCGGGCCCGGCGCCATCGCCTGGCCCGGGCCGAAGCCGCGCGCGCGCAAGGGCACCGACGCCGGCGCCTGCGTCACCTGCCACGACGCGCACGGCGCGGTCGACGAGGCGGGGCCGATCCCGGCGATGACCGTCCTCCGCGGCGAGGCGCTCTGCCTCGCCTGCCACGGCGGCACGAACCGCACCGACGTGGCGGCGCAGCTCCGCAAGCCCTTCCGCCACGGCGCCGCCACCGGGCCCGACGCGGTCGCCTGCGCGGACTGCCACAACCCGCACCTCGTCCAGCCCGACCGCGGCGGGGCGGTCGCGCCGGCCGCCTCGGCCCGCCTCGCCGG
>JAHWYA010000353.1 GCA_020028115.1 Anaeromyxobacter sp. | reverse complement strand
TGATGAGGTCCGAGTTCTGGACGGTGTAGTTCGCGTACCGCGAGCCGTGCATGCCGAACATGCCGAGGCACTGGCGGTTCGTCTCCGGGAACGCGCCCTTGCCGTGCACGGTCGTGACGACCGGCGCGCCGAGGAGCTCGCAGAACTGGAAGACCTCCTTGTGCGCGTTCGACACGCGGACGCCGCCGCCGAGGTAGATGACCGGCCGCGTCGCGCTGCGGACGAGGAGCGCCGCGTCCTTGAGCCGCGGCTCCTCCCGGACGGGCGGGTGGTAGCCGGGGATGTCCACCGCCTGCGGGTAGCCGTCCCACTCGATCTCGGCGACGAGGACGTCCTTCGGGATGTCCACGAGCACCGGCCCGGGCCGCCCCGTCCGCGCGATGTAGAAGGCCTCCTTCATCACGCGGGGGATGTCCTGCGGGTCGGTCACGAGCCAGTTGTGCTTCGTGATCGGCATCGTGATGCCGGTGATGTCCGCCTCCTGGAAGGCGTCCGTGCCGATGAGCGCGCGCGAGACGTTCGCCGTGAGCGCGACCATCGGCACCGAGTCCATGTAGGCGTCGGCGATGGCCGTGACGAGGTTCGTCGCGCCGGGACCGGAGGTCCCCATGCAGACGCCGACCTTGCCCGTCGCGTGGGCGAAGCCCTCCGCGGCGTGGCCGCCCACCTGCTCGTGACGGACGAGCACCGTCTTCGGCTTCTCGCTCCCGTAGAGCGCGTCGTAGAGCGGGAGGATGGTCCCGCCGGGCATGCCGAAGAGGTACTCGACCCCCTCGGCCTCGAACGCCCTGCGCACCGCCATCGCGCCCGTGATCTTCTCCTTCGCCATGTGTCCCTCCGCTATCCCCGCGCCTCGAACTTCGCGATCGCCTCGTCCTGCGAGAGGAGGAAGCCGAGCTCGTCGACGCCGTTCATGAGGCAGTACTTCGCGAAGCCGTCGATCGGGAACGTCGCGACGCTCCCGTCCGGCAGCGTGACCGACTGCGCGCCGAGGTCGATGCGTACGCTCGCCCCGGGCGCGGCGACGAGCTTCGCGACCGCGGCGGGCTCGAGCACGATGGGGATGAGCCCGTTCTTCAGGGCGTTGTTGCGGAAGATGTCCGCGATGCGCGTCGAGACCACCGCCTGGAAGCCGTAGTCCACGAGCGCCCACGGCGCGTGCTCGCGCGACGAGCCGCAGCCGAAGTTGTCGCCGGCGACGAGCACGCGGCAGCCCTGCGCCTCCGGCCGGTTGAGCACGAAGTCGGGGCGCGGCTTCCCGTCGGCGTCGTAGCGCCAGTCGGAGAAGAGCCCCTTCCCGAGCCCCTTCTTGTCGGTGACCTTGAGGAACCGGCCCGGGATGATCTGGTCGGTGTCGACGTTCTCCCGCGGGATGACGACGGTGCGGGTCTCGATGACGCGGATCGGTTCCATCTACTTCCCCTCCACGAGCCGCCGCGGGTCGGCGACGGCGCCCGAGACCGCCGCCGCGGCGGCGGTGGCGGGGCTCGCGAGCAGCGTGCGGCCGCCCGGGCCCTGGCGCCCCTCGAAGTTCCGGTTCGACGTCGACACGCAGTACTGCCCCGGCTGCAGCATGTCGCCGTTCATGGCGAGGCACATCGAGCAGCCCGGCTCGCGCCACTCGGCGCCCGCCTCCCGGAAGATCCGGTCGAGCCCCTCGGCCTCCGCCGCCTTCTTCACGGCGTGCGAGCCCGCGACGACGAGCGTCCGGGTCTTCACCTTCCGGCCGCGCATCACCTTCGCCGCCTCGCGCAGGTCCTCGAGGCGCCCGTTCGTGCAGCTGCCGACGAAGACCACGTCGACCTTCTGCCCGAGGATGGGCTTGCCGGGCGTGAGCGCCATGTAGCGCAGCGCGCTCTCGAGCGTCGCCCGCGCCGCCGCGTCCTTCGCCGCCGCCGGATCCGGGATCGCCCCCGTGACCGGGATGCCCTGCGCTGGGTTCGTGCCGAAGGTGATCATCGGCTCGAGGCGCGAGACGTCCACCGTCACCTCGCGGTCGTAGCGCGCGCCCTCGTCGGTCGGGAGCTTCCGCCAGCGCGCGACCGCGGCGTCCCAGGCCGCGCCCTTCGGCGCGCGGGGCTTGCCGGCGAGCCACTCGAAGGTGGCGTCGTCCGGCGCGACGAGGCCGGCGCGGGCGCCGCCCTCGATCGCCATGTTGCAGAGGGTCATCCGCCCCTCCATCGTGAGCGCGCGGACGGCCGGGCCGACGAACTCCATCACGTGGCCGGTCCCGCCGCCGACGCCGATCTGGGCGATGATCGCGAGGACGAGGTCCTTCGCGGTGACGCCCGGCTGGAGCCGGCCGTCCACCCGGATCGCGAGCGAGCGCGGCTTCCGCTGGAGCAGGCACTGCGTCGCGAGGACGTGCCCGACCTCGGAGGTCCCGATGCCGAACGCGAGCGCGCCGAAGGCGCCGTGCGTCGCCGTGTGGCTGTCGCCGCAGACGACCGTCATCCCGGGCTGGGTCGCGCCCATCTCCGGGCCGAACACGTGCACGACACCCTGCTGCGCGTCGCCGAGCCCGTGCAGCTCGATCCCGAAGTCCTTCGCGTTCCGCTCGATCTGGGCGACCTGCGCCTCGTTCTGCGCGTCGAAGAACGGCCAGCGGCCGTCCGGCAGGCGCGGCAGCGTCGGGGTCGAGTGGTCGGTCGTCGCGAGCGTCCGCTCCGGGCGCCGGACCTTCAGTCCCCGCTCCCGCAGCATCGAGAAGGCCTGCGGGCTCGTCACCTCGTGCATGAGGTGGAGGTCGATGTAGAGGACCGCGGGCGTCTCGGCGGTCTCGGGGCGCACCACGTGCGCGTCCCAGACCTTCTCGAACAGCGTCCGCGGCCCCTGGCTGGCGGTCGTCTTTTCCGTCACGGCGTCGGCTCCATGCGAAGGTCGGGCGTCGTCTGCGGCCCCTTGAGGGCGATGCGGTTCATCACGTCGAGGAAGGCCCGGGCGGACCCCTCGATGATGTCGGTGGAGATGGCGCGGGCCCGGTACACGCCGGTGCGGTGCTCGACCTCGATCGAGACCTCGCCCTGCGCGTCCTCGCCCTTCGAGACGCTCGCGATCTGGTAGTCGCGGAGCTTCACGTTGACGCCGGTGATCTTCTCGATCGCCTTGAACACCGCGTCGACGGGGCCGTCGCCGGCCGCGGCCTCCTGGATCCGTCCGCCGTCCGCGGCGCGGAGCGCGATGGAGGCGCACGGCATGGTGCCGGTGCCGGACGTGGTGGAGAGCGCCTCGAGCTCCCAGGCGACGCTGCCCTTGCCGAGGATCTGGCCGTGCACGACGAGCGCCTCGATGTCCGCGTCGTAGATGTCCTTCTTCTTGTCGGCGAGGACCTTGAAGTCGAGGAAGACCTTGTCGATCTGCGCGTCGTTGAGCTGGTAGCCGAGCGCGACCAGCCGCTCCTTGAGGGCGTGCCGGCCCGAGTGCTTGCCGAGCACGAGCTGGCTCGAGAACCCGACCTCCTCCGGCCGCATGATCTCGTAGGTCTCGCGGTTCGTGAGCATGCCGTGCTGGTGGATGCCCGCCTCGTGCGCGAAGGCGTTCTGGCCGACGATCGCCTTGTTCCGCTGCACGTTGATGCCGGTGACCTGGGAGACGAGGCGGCTCGTCGGGTAGAGCCGCTGGGTGCGGACGCCGGTGCGGACGCGCAGCACGTCGGCGCGCGTC
>JAHWYA010000352.1 GCA_020028115.1 Anaeromyxobacter sp. | reverse complement strand
GCCTTCGCCGCGCGCGTGCCCCGGGACGCGCCCCGGCCCCACGCCGTGCCGTGGGACGAGCTCGGGGCCGAGTGCCGTGCCGCCGACGTCGTCGTGAACGGGACGTCCATCGGGCTCACCGGTCCGCAGGCCCACGTCCCGGGGATCTCCTTCCGGCGCGAGCAGGTCGCGGTGGACTGGGTCTACGGCGACACCGCGTTCGGGCGCGCCGCCCGCGCCGCCGGCGCGCGGCTCGTCACCGGCGAGCAGCTCCTCGTCCGCCAGGGCGCGCTCGCCTTCACCCTCTGGACGGGGCGCCCCGCCCCCGAGGCGGTCATGGCCGCCGCGGTGGCCCGCGCGCCCGGGAAGACGCGCCCATGACGCTCCGCTACCTCACCGCTGGCGAGTCGCACGGCCCCGGCCTCGTCGCCATCGCCGAGGGGTTCCCCGCAGGGCTCGCGGTGGACTTCGCCGAGGTGAACGCCGACCTCGCCCGGCGCCAGAAGGGCTACGGCCGCGGCGGCCGCCAGAAGATCGAGAAGGACGAGGCGCAGTTCCTCGCCGGCCTCCGCGGCGGGACGACGCTCGGCGCCCCGATCGCCCTCGTGGTCTGGAACAAGGACCACGAGAACTGGAAGGACCTCGTGTCGCCGACCGCGCGCGGGGGCCGCAAGTTCACCCAGGTCCGCCCCGGCCACGCGGACCTCGCCGGCGCGCTCAAGTACGGCCTCGACGACGCGCGGGACGTGCTCGAGCGCGCGAGCGCGCGCTCCACCGCGGTGACGGTCGCGCTCGGCTCGCTCGCGAAGCAGCTCCTCGCGCGGTTCGGCGTGCGGGTCTCGTCGCGCGTCGTCGCGATCGGGCCGCGCGCGCGCTTCCCCGACGTGCCGCCCACCGACGCGGAGCGCGCCGCCATCGAGGCCTCCGACCTCCACGTGGACGACGAGGCGGTCGCCGCCGAGTGGCGCGCCCTCATCGACGCGGAGAAGGCGCGCGGCGGGTCCATCGGCGGGGCGTTCGAGATCTACGCCGAGGGGCTCCCCATCGGCCTCGGCAGCCACGTCCACCCCGACCGCAAGCTGGACGCGCGGCTCGCCGGCGCGCTCTGCGGCGTGCAGGCGATCAAGGCGGCCGAGATCGGCGACGGCACGCAGGTCGGGCGCCCCGGCCAGGAGTTCCACGACGCGATCTACTGGTCGAAGGAGCGCGGCTTCCACCGCACGACCAACCGCGCCGGCGGGATCGAGGGCGGCATGACGAACGGGATGCCGGTCCGCGTCCGCGGGTACATGAAGCCCATTCCGACGATGCTCACGCCCCTCGCCACCGTGGACCTCGCCACCCGCGAGGCGACCCAGGCTCGCTACGAGCGGAGCGACGTCTGCGCCGTTCCCGCCGCGACCATCGTCGGCGAGGCGGTGGTCGCGTGGGAGCTCGCGAACGCCTTCCTCGAGAAGTTCGGCGGCGACGCGATCGTGGACGTGGAGCGCGCGCTGGAGGCCTATGTCGCTCGGATCCGCTGAGACCCTCGCCCTCGCCGGCATGATGGGCTCCGGCAAGTCCACCGTCGCCCGCCACCTCGGGCGGCTCCTCGGCCGGCGCGTCGTCTCGGTCGACGCCGAGATCGTCCGCGCCGCCGGGAAGCCCGTCGCGGCGATCTTCGCCGAGGACGGCGAGGCCGCCTTCCGCGCGCTCGAGCGCCACGCGGTGGCCGCGCTCCCCGCGGGCGTCGTGGCCGATCTCGGCGGCGGCGCGTTCTGCGATCCGGCGAGCGCGGCGCGGCTCCTCGTGACGGCGCGGGTGGTGTTCCTCGACGTCTCCGCTGCCGAGGCCGCCCGCCGCATCGGCGCGGACGGCGGCCGTCCGCTCGCGGCGCGCTGGGAGGAGCTGCGCGCGCGCCGCCTGCCGCTCTACCTGCGCGCCCACCTCCGCGTCGAGGTCGACGGCCTCGCGCCGGAGGCGGTCGCCCGCCGGATCGTGGAGACCCTGAGCGCACCCGCGGACGCCGACGCCCGCTGCGAGGTGCGCTCGTGACGCGCCCGCGCGCCGGCGGCGAGGTCGCGGTCATCCCCGCCGTGCAGGGCGACGCCCGCTACGAGGTGCGCGTCGGGCCCGGGGTCGCGGCGGCCGTCGCGCCGCTCGCGCGCGCCCACGACTCCGTCGCGATCGTCACGGCGCGGCCGGTGCTCCGGTCGCCGGCGGCGCGGCGCGCGCTGGCCCTCCTCTCGCGCGAGGCGAACGTCGCGACGACGATCGTCCTGCCGGACGGCGAGCGCGGGAAGACGCTCGCCGAGCTCGAGCGCGCCGCGACGAAGCTCCTCCGCGCGGGGTGCACGCGCCGCTCGCTCGTCGTCGCGGTCGGCGGCGGCGCGGTGAGCGACGCGGCCGGGTTCCTCGCGGCGACGTTCATGCGCGGCGTGCCCTGGGCCGCGATCCCGACGACGCTCCTCGCCATGGTCGACGCCGCGATCGGCGGGAAGACGGCGGTGAACCTGCCCGCCGCGAAGAACGCCGTGGGCGCGTTCCACCCTCCCTCCGCGGTCCTCGCCGACCCGGCCGCCCTCGCGACGCTCCCCGCGCGCGAGGTCCGCTCCGGGCTCGGCGAGGTGCTGAAGTACGCGGCGCTCCGGCCCGCGCTCCTCGGGCGCTTCGCGCGGCTGCGGGGCGCCCTCCCCGACGCCGCGCTCGTCGCCGAGTGCGCGCGCGCGAAGGTGGACGTCGTCCGCGCCGATCCGACCGAGCGCGGCGAGCGCAAGCTCCTCAACCTCGGCCACACCTTCGGCCATGGCGTCGAGGCGGCCGGCGGGTTCTCGCGCTTCGCCCACGGCGAGGCGGTGGCGGTGGGGCTCGCCTTCGCGTTCCGGCTCGCCGCCCGGATGGGGCGCATCGGTCCGCTCGCGGTCGCCGAGATCGAGGACGCGATCCGCGCGGCCGGGCTGCCGGCGCGGGTCACGCCCGCCGTCGCCCGGCGCGCCGCGGCGCTGATGGGCTACGACAAGAAGCGCACGGCCGCCGGGCTGCGCTGGGTCCTGCCGCTCGCCCGCGGGGCCTCCTGGACGGTGGAGTGGGACGTCTCGGCGCCGCCCGCCGCGGTCGCCGCCGCGGTCCGCGAGATCTCCGACCGCTCGAAGTAGTCCCCGCCCTGCGCGGCAGCAGCGCGCGGGATCGTCGCTTCACGTGCGGTACCGTTCGACTCCCGCACGCGCTGGCGGTACTCTTTTTCCCCACGCGCCGTCCCGGCGCCCGGAGCTTCCATGATCCTCCTCGTCAACGGCCCGAACCTGAACCTGCTCGGCGAGCGCGAGCCGGAGATCTACGGGCGCACGACCCTGCGCGAGATCGAGGACATGGTCCGCCAGGCGTGCGCCGGCTGGAACGTGGGGGTGACGGCGTTCCAGTCGAACCACGAGGGGCAGCTCGTCGACTTCATCCAGGAGCACCGGCGGAGCGCGCGCGGCATCGTGATCAACGCCGGCGCCTTCACGCACACGAGCGTCGCGCTGCACGACTGCATCAAGGCCGTGGCGCTCCCCGCGATCGAGGTCCACCTCTCGAACGTGCACGTCCGGGAGGAGTTCCGGCGCACGAGCCTCATCGCCGCCGCCTGCCGCGGCCAGATCACCGGGCTCGGGCCGCGCGGCTACCTGCTCGCGGCGGAGTGGCTCTGCGCGGAGACCGCGCGTCC
>JAHWYA010000351.1 GCA_020028115.1 Anaeromyxobacter sp. | reverse complement strand
GGCGGCCCCGCGCCCCGGCCGGAATGAGGGAGCACCTCCCGGCCGTTTCACGGGATCCGACCATGTCCGACGAAGCCCAGACCGAGATCATCCCCCTCGCGCCGCCCGCCGCGGCGGCGCCGCCGCGCGAGCGCACCGCGCTCGTCGCGAACGCCCCCGCGTTCCTCTGCGGCCGCCCGCTCGGAGAGATCCTGCGCGAGACAGCGGGGCTCGCGCCGGAGCGGATCGAGGAGGCGCTCGCGCAGCAGCGCGGCGAGCAGGCCGGCTCCCGCCTCGGCGAGATCCTCGTGCGGGCCCACGCGGTCTCCGAGGAGCACGTCCTCCGCGCCCTCGCGATCCAGCTCGACCTCCCGTACCTCGACCGGATCGAGCCGGAGAGCGTCCCGGGCGACCTCGCGGCGAAGATCCCCATCCACTTCGCGAAGCAGGCGCGCGTCCTCCCGCTCGGGACCTCCGGCGACGCCGTGCGCGTCGCGGTGGCGGACCCGCTCGACACCGCGGCGCAGGACTCGGTCTCGATGCTGCTCGGCGCGCCGGTCGCGCCGGAGGTCGTCCCCGCGGCGGTGGTGCTCGACGCGATCAACGCGGTCTACGACCGCGCCGCGAACGAGCACGAGAAGCTGATGGAGGACCTCGAGACGGGCGACCTCGAGTCGGTCGCGCACGAGCTCGAGGAGCCGACGGACCTCCTCGACGCCGACGACGAGGCGCCGATCATCCGCCTCGTCAACTCGCTCATGTTCCGCGCCGTGAAGGAGCGCGCGAGCGACATCCACATCAACCCGGAGGAGAAGGACATCTCGGTCCGCTACCGGATCGACGGCGTGCTGCGCGAGGTCATCCGCCCCCCGAAGCGGTACCAGGCGTCCATCGCGAGCCGCATCAAGATCATGGGCGGGCTCAACATCGCCGAGAAGCGGCTCCCGCAGGACGGCCGCATCCGCATCAAGATCGCCGGCAAGGACGTCGACATCCGCCTCTCGACGGTGCCGACCGCCAACGGCGAGCGCATCGTGATGCGCCTCCTCGACAAGTCGAACGTCGTGCTCGACCTCGGCTCGCTCGGGTTCGAGAAGTGGCAGCTCGACATCATGGACGGGCTCGTCACCCGCTCGCACGGCATCGTCCTCGTCACGGGCCCGACCGGCTCCGGGAAGACGACGACGCTCTACGGCGCCCTCGCGAAGATCAACGCGCCGGACCTCAACATCCTCACGATCGAGGACCCGGTCGAGATCCCGCTCCGCGGCGTCGGCCAGGTGCAGGTGAACCCGAAGATCGAGCTCACCTTCGCGAACGGCCTCCGCTCCTTCCTCCGGCAGGACCCGGACGTCATCATGGTCGGCGAGATCCGCGACCTCGAGACCGCGGAGATCGCGATCCAGGCGTCGCTCACCGGCCACCTCGTCCTCTCGACGGTCCACACGAACGACGCGGCGGGCGCCATCACCCGCCTCGTCGACATGGGCGTGCAGCCGTTCCTCGTCGCGTCGTCGCTCGTCGGGGTCCTCGCCCAGCGGCTCGTCCGCGTCCTCTGCCCGCTCTGCAAGAAGCCCTACGTGCCGACGGCCGAGGAGCGCGCGCAGGTGGGGCTCAGCGACGACATCTGGGCGCGCGCCGGGAACCCGACGCACCTCTACCGCCCCGAGGGCTGCTCGGGGTGCCAGGGGACCGGGTACCAGGGCCGCACCGGCATCTACGAGCTCATGCTCGTCGACGACGACGTGCGGCAGCTCATCCTCAAGTCTGTCGACTCCGCCACGATCAAGCGCGCCGCGGTCCAGCGCGGGATGCTGACGCTCATGCAGCACGGCGCCTACAAGGTCGCGCTCGGCGTCACGACCGCCGCCGAGGTGCTCTCGGTCACCGCGGAGGACCGCCACTAGTGAGCGCCATGACCCCCTGGATTGAGCTACTGCGACGCACGATGCCGGCCTGCGACGGGCAGGCTCGTCGGTCCGCTGCTCGACGTAGCCTCCGGCTACGCCTCCGCTGCTCCCTCCTCGCGTGCCCGTCTCGGCGACGGCCTCGTGCGCCTCGTGACGCTCAACCCAGGAGGTCAGGGCGCTGATGCCGGTCTTCGAGTACAGGGCGCTCACCGCCGCCGGCAAGACCGTGCAGGGGCTCCGCGAGGCGGACTCGCCGAAGGCGCTCCGCGGCACGCTGCGCCGCGAGGGCGTCTTCCTCACGGAGGTCGTGGGGCAGCAGCAGGCGGACGCGCAGGCGGCCCGCGAGGTGAACGTCCGGCGCTGGGTGCTCGGCCGGGTCTCCGCCGAGGACCTCGCCATCGCGACGCGCCAGCTCGCGGTGCTCGTCCACGCCGGCGTCCCGCTCGTCGAGGCGCTCTCCGCCCTCGTCGAGCAGGTGGACAAGGAGAAGCTGAAGCGCGTGCTCGGCGACGTGCGGCAGCGCGTCAACGAGGGCTCGAACCTCGCCGACGCCCTCGCCGCGCACCCGCGGGTGTTCGGCGACCTCTACGTCAACATGATCCGCGCCGGCGAGCACTCCGGCGCCCTCGAGATCGTCCTCGTCCGCCTCGCGGACTTCACCGAGAGCCAGGCCCGGCTCCGCTCGAAGATCATGGGGACGATGGCGTACCCGGTGCTGATGATGATCATCGGGTCGCTCATCCTCGGCGTCCTCTTCACCGTCGTCATCCCCAAGGTCACGAAGATCTTCCAGGACACCAAGGCGACGCTGCCCTGGATGACCCGCGTCCTCATGGGGTTCACCGACCTCGTCACCCGGTTCTGGTGGGCGCTCCTCCTCGGGATGGTCGTCGCCGTCTGGGGCTTCCTGCGCTGGAAGGCGACGACCGCCGGGCGCGCCCGCTGGCACCGCTTCGTGCTCACGGTCCCGGTGTTCGGGCGGCTCGCGCGGATCATCGCCATCGGGCGCTTCGCCCGCACGCTCTCGACGCTCCTCAAGAGCGGCGTCCCCCTCCTCGTCGCGATGGACATCGTGAAGAACGTCGTCGGGAACGTCCGGCTCGCGGAGGTGGTCGAGCAGGCCCGCGACGCCATCCGCGAGGGCGAGTCGATCGCCGCGCCGCTCAAGCGCTCGGGGGAGTTCCCGCCGCTCGTCCACCACATGGTGGCGATCGGCGAGCGCTCCGGCGCCCTCGAGGAGATGCTCTCGAACGTCGCGACCGCCTACGAGGGCCAGGTCGACACGACCGTCGCCGCGCTCACCTCGCTGCTCGAGCCGCTCATGATCGTGGCGATGGGCGCGGTCGTCGCCTTCATCGTCTTCTCCGTCCTGATGCCCATTCTCCAGCTCAACACCCTCGCAGGAGGCTAGCCTTGAACGCCCGCCCCGCCCGCCCCCTCCCCTGCCCCGCTTCGCGGGGCGATCGAGTTCCGGGGACAAGCCGCGCCCCAGAGCGCGGCATGACCCTCATCGAGATCCTGGTCGTGCTCGTCATCCTCAGCCTCATCGCGACCGCCGTCGCGGTGAACGTCGTCGGCTCGGCCGGGCGCGCGCGCACCGATCGCGCGAAGACCGACGTCCAGCGCATCGCGAACGACGGCATCGAGGCGTTCAAGGTGATGCGCGGCCGGTACCCGACCACCGAGGAGGGGCTGAAGCTCCTCATCGACGAGAAGTTCCTGAAGCCGAACGACAAGGACGGGACGCTCAAGGACCCCTGGGGCCGCGAGTACATG
>JAHWYA010000350.1 GCA_020028115.1 Anaeromyxobacter sp. | reverse complement strand
GTCCCACGTCCAGAGCCGTCCGAAGCGGGCTCGCTCGATCGCGTGGCCGATCCTCCGGCGCTTCTCCTCCGTGGTCCACTGCGCGTCCCTGCGTGCCCGCGCCGCGCCCTCGCCGAGGCCGCGGGCGGCGAGGCGGGCCGCCTGGTCGGCCACGCTCACCTCGACCAGGATCGCGCGGCAGTTGCAGAGCGGGAGCAGGCCCTGCTCGGCGAGGAGCGCCGCGTCGAGGAGCACCACGCCGCGGAGGCCGTAGAGCGCCTTCCGCAGCCCCACCGTGACGGCCGGGGCCATGATGCGGTCGAGGTCGGCGAGGGCGTCCGGGTCGCCGAAGGCGCGCGCCGCCAGCCGCGCGCGATCCACCCCGCCCGCCGACTCCACCTCCGGGCCGAAGCGCCGAACGAGTGCCTCGCGAGTGCGCGCGCAGAGCGGGGTGTCCGTGCCGTGCAGGACGGCGTGCGCGATCCGGTCGAGGTCCACGTCGTGGACCGCGAGCCCTTCCCGGCGGCCCGCGGCCGCGAGCAGGCCGCAGACCGCCGACTTGCCCGCCCCGGCGACCCCCGTCACGCCGACGACGAGCTGCCCGCAGAGCACCTCCTCGAGCGCCGCCTTCACCATCGGCGGGACGTACTCGTGGACGAAGCCGTGCTCCATCTGGATCGCCTTCACCGCGCTCGAGCTCACGTGTGCGAGCGCCGGGTCGGCGAACAGGATGTGCGTGTCGATGCCCGCCCGCTGGCTCAGGCCGACGAGGTGGTGGACCTGCTCGTAGTCGAAGTCCGCCGCGTTGCGGACGCCCTTCACGATCACCTGGGCGCCCTGCTCGGTCGCGAAGTCCACGACCATCCCCTGGAACGCGAGCACCGTCACGCCCGGGAGGTGGGCGAGCGCCTGCCGCGCGAGGCGGAGCCGGTCCTCGAGCGGGAACAGGTACCGCTTCGTGGGGTTGCGGCCGATCCCCACCACGACGCGACCGAAGGTCCGGGTGACCCGCTCGACGACGTCGACGTGCCCGTAGGTGATCGGGTCGGCGGAGAAGGCGTAGAGCGCGGTGCTGGCGGGGTGAGCGGCGAGGGGCGCGGCGTCCGGGATCATCTCGACGCCTCCAATCTTGGTTGAACGACCAACTCAGGATGCGCTCGCGCCGGGCGCGGCGTCAAGGCATACTTGGTCGCACGACCAACCCCGCCCCGTGCGGGCGTGGCGTGACCGCATGGCCCGACCGTCGAACACCCTGCAGCGCCGGCGCCAGATCGTGGACGCGCTCCTCTCGGTGATGGGGCAGCGGGGCTACGAGGGCGCCTCGATCCTGGCGGTCGCGCGCCGGGCGGGGCTCGCGCCGGGGCTCGTCCACTACCACTTCGCGAGCAAGCAGGAGATCCTGCTCGAGGCGATCCGGCAGCTCACGGAGCTGTTCGACGGGCGCTTCCAGGCCCTCGCGCGGCGCGCGGCGACGCCTCGCGAGCGGCTGCGCGCCTTCGTCGACGCCCGCCTCGCGCTGGGCGAGGGCGCGAGCCCTGGCGCGGTGGCGGCGTGGGTCGTCATCGGCGCCGAGGCGGTGAGGCAACCCGAGGTGAAGGCCGCCTACCAGGAGGTCATCCGGGCCCAGCAGGCGCTGCTGGAGACGCTCGTCCGGGCCCACGCGGGCGAGGCGCTGACCGCGCGAGACGCCCGGCACCTGTCCAGCGTCGTGCTCGCCGCGATCGAGGGCGCCTTCCAGCTCTCCGTGTCGGCCGGCGACGCGATGCCGAAGGGCTACGCGGGCGTGAGCGCCCGGCCCGAGAGGTGAAAGATCCGCCGGCCGGGCGCGGGCCCGGGCGCGGGGGGCTCGGCCTGCCGCTCCGCCGCTCCGTCCGCATGTTTGAGTCACCCTTCCACCAGAGGGGAGCGCATGGACGGCGAGATCATCTGGCCCGGAAGGCCGTACCCGCTCGGCGCCACGAACGACGGCGACGGCACCCACTTCGCCGTCTACGCGCGGCACGCGGAGCGCGTCGACCTGTGCCTCTTCGACCCCGGCGATCCGTCCCGCGAGGTGCGGCAGGCGCCCCTCCGCGAGAAGACCGGCCACGTGTTCCACGGGTACCTGCCGGGCATCGGCCCGGGCACGCTCTACGGCTTCCGCGCCCACGGCGCCTACGAGCCCGAGGCGGGGCTCCGCTTCAACCCGGCGAAGCTCCTCGTCGACCCCTACGCGCGCGCGATCACGGGGTCGGTCGACTTCGGGGGCCCGGTGTTCGGGTACCCGCTCGACGCGCCGGAGCAGGACCTCGCGCGCTGCGACCGGGACAGCGCGCCCTCGATGCCGAAGGGCGTCGTGGTCGGCAACCACTTCGACTGGGGCGACGACCGCCGCCCCGGCGTGCCCTGGCACCAGTCGGTGATCTACGAGGTGCACGTGAAGGGTTTCACCGCCCGTCACCCGGAGGTCCCGCCGGAGCTCCGCGGCACCTACCTCGGGCTCGCCTCGCCGCCGGCCGTCGACCACCTCGTGAAGCTCGGCGTCACCGCGGTCGAGCTCCTCCCGGTCCACGAGTTCGTGGACGACCCGTTCCTGCGCGCGCGCGGCCTCACGAACTACTGGGGCTACTCCACCCTCGGCTTCTTCGCGCCCGAGCAGCGGTACGCGCGCGGGAGCCGCGGCGAGCAGGTCACCGAGTTCCGCCAGATGGTGAAGGCGCTGCACGCCGCGGGCATCGAGGTGATCCTCGACGTCGTCTACAACCACACCGCCGAGGGCAACCACCTCGGCCCGACGCTCTCGCTGAAGGGGCTCGACAACCCGAGCTACTACCGGCTGACCGAGGACCAGCCGCGGTACTACTGGGACACGACCGGCTGCGGGAACGCCCTCGACACGACCGACCCGCAGACCCTGAAGCTCGTGATGGACTCGCTGCGGTACTGGGTCGACGAGATGCACGTCGACGGCTTCCGGTTCGACCTCGCCGTGACGCTCGCCCGCGACCCCGGCCCGTTCGACCAGCTCTCGCGCTTCCTGACCGCCGTGCACCAGGACCCGCTCCTCGAGCGCGTCAAGCTCATCGCGGAGCCCTGGGACCTCGGGCCCGACGGCTACGAGGTCGGTGGCTTCCCGGTCCGGTGGTCGGAGTGGAACGGCAAGTACCGCGACGTCGTGCGCCGCTTCTGGAAGGGCGACGAGGACCTCGCGAGCGAGATGGGCTACCGGCTCACCGGCTCCTCCGATCTCTACGAGGCCGCCGGCCGGAAGATCTTCGCGTCGGTGAACTTCGTCACCGCGCACGACGGGTTCACGCTCCGCGATCTCGTCTCGTACGACCGCAAGCACAACGAGGCGAACGGCGAGGAGAACCGCGACGGCGCCGACGACAACCACTCGTGGAACTGCGGCGTCGAGGGAGAGACCGACGACCCGTCCGTCCTCGCGCTGCGCGACCGCCAGGTCCGGAACCTGCTCGCGACGCTCCTCCTCTCGCAGGGCGTGCCGATGATCGCCGCGGGCGACGAGCTGGGGAAGACGCAGCGCGGGAACAACAACGCCTACTGCCAGGACAACGAGCTCTCCTGGCTCGACTGGGACCTCGACGACCGTCGGCGCGCGCTCCTCGGCTTCGCCCGGCGCCTCGTGCGCCTGCGCCTCTCGCAGCCGGTGCTCCAGCGCCGCCGGTTCTTCCGGGGCTCGGGCCCGTGGGACTCGTCGCTCAAGGACCTCGCCTGGTTCCGCCCCGACGGCGAGCCGATGACCGAGGACGACTGGAAGAAGCCCTTCGCCCGCTCGGTCGGATTCCTGCTCGGCGGCGACGCGATCTCGACGCCCGACGAGCGCGGGGAGCGGATCGTGGGCGACTCGCTCCTCGTCCTGATGAACGCCTGGCACGAGCCGGTCCGGTACGTGGTGCCGGACGTCGCGTGGGGGCAAGAGTGGGAGATCCTGCTCGACACCGCCGGCGCGACCGACTCGAAGCGCGATCTCGTCGCCGCCGGCGGCTCGGTCCCGGTGGAGGCCCGCTCGCTCGTCCTCCTCTCCCGGCCCGCGGACCGGTAGCCCCGGCGGAGCCGCGCCGGATATGCTCCCGTCATGGACGGGACGAAGCTCTCCATCCTCGTCGTCGACGACGAGACCAACATCCGCCGCTCGCTCCGGAGCATCCTCGAGGGCGAGGGGTTCGGGGTGCTCGACTCGGAGAGCGCCGAGAAGGCGCTCGAGGTCCTCGCCGCGGAGCCGATCGATCTCGCGCTCTTCGACATCCGGCTGCCGGGCATGGACGGCCTCACCCTCCTCGACAAGGCGCGCGAGCTCTGGCGCGACCTGCCGGTCGTCGTGATGAGCGGTCACGCGGAGCTCGCCGACGCCGTCGACGCGATGCGCCGCGGCGCCTGCGACTTCCTGGAGAAGCCGTTCGAGCTGCAGCGCGTGCTCGCGTCCGTCCGGAACGGGCTCGCGCGGCGCTCGCTCGAGCGGAAGGTCGAGGCGCTCTCCGCGCGCGAGCGGCAGTTCTCGGACGAGATGCTCGGGGACAGCACCGCCATGCGGAAGCTGCGCGAGGAGATCGGGAAGGTCGCGCCCTCGACCGGCCGCGTGCTCCTCCAGGGCGAGTCCGGCACCGGGAAGGAGCTCATCGCCGCGGAGATCCACCGCCAGTCGAAGCGGGCGGCGGGCCCGTTCGTGAAGGTGAACTGCGCCGCGATCCCCTCGGAGCTCATCGAGTCGGAGCTGTTCGGCCACGAGAAGGGGAGCTTCTCCGGCGCCGCCGCGCGCCGCCGCGGCCAGTTCGAGGTCGCCCACGGGGGCACGCTCTTCCTCGACGAGGTCGGCGACATGAGCCCGTCGGCCCAGGCGAAGGTGCTCCGCGCCCTTCAGACGGGCGAGATCACGCGGGTCGGCAGCGAGAAGGCGATCCAGGTCGACGTGCGGATCGTCGCCGCGACGAACAAGGACCTCGAGACCGAGGTGCGCGCCGGCACCTTCCGCGAGGACCTGTACTTCCGGCTCGCCGTCGTCCCGATCCGCGCGCCGGCGCTCCGCGACCGGCTCGAGGACGTGCCGCTCCTGGCCGAACGGTTCCTCCAGCTCGCCGTCCGCGACAACGGGCTCCGCCCGAAGCCCGTCGAGCCGGCCGTCTACGAGCGGCTGCGCGCCTACCGCTGGCCGGGCAACGTCCGCGAGCTGCGGAACGTGTGCGAGCGGATGGTGATCATGAGCGGCGACCGGATCACGGCCGGCGACGTCCCCGACGGCGTCGGCCCGCGCGCCGTCCCGCCCCCGCCGGCGGGCTCGGCCGATCTCTCCCGGTACGGCGAGGTGCCGCTCAAGGACCTGCGCGACCTGGTCGAGCGCGACTACATCGTGCAGAAGCTCGAGGAGCACGACTGGAACATCACCCAGGCGGCGCAGGCGCTCGGCGTGGAGCGGACGAACCTGCACAAGAAGATCAAGCAGCACGGCC
>JAHWYA010000349.1 GCA_020028115.1 Anaeromyxobacter sp. | reverse complement strand
GCGGCGCTCCTCGCCGCGCCGACCGCGCACGCGTTCGTCGCGTCGCTCGACGACGTGCTCGCCGCGGGTCCCGAGACCTGGGCGTTCCGCCCCGAGCGTTAGCCTCGCGGCGGGGCCACGCCCGGGGCGATCGCGAGGGCGGGATCCGGGCAGAGCGGCGCGCGCGCTGCGCCCTCGGAGCGTCCGGGATCTGCGGGCTCGCGGCGCGCGTCCGGCGGCGGGGCGTGGGCCGCGCGCCGTCCCGACCCCCAGTGGAGCCCGAGCGTCGTGCCCGCGCCGATCGCGATCACCTGGGCGGGGAGCACGACCCAGTAGTGTGGCGCGAGCGCGTACCCCGCGGCGAGCGCTGCGCCCTGCCCCACCAGGGCGAGGACGAGCGCCTTCCAGGTCGCGCCCGACGCGGGCTCCGCGCGCGCCCACCTCGCGAGGAGGACCGCCGTGAGCGGCGGGACCAGGATCGCCGCCGTCCCGAACGCGTACGCCGTCCTGCGGAAGTTCTTCGCGCTCGGATCGAGGGTGCCGTTCGCGAAGAGCCGGAGGGTGTAGTACGCGCCGCCGACGACCGCCGCGTCCCCGGCGAGGACGCCGACCGACGACGCGAGGAGCTCGCCGCCGCCGAAGGGCCCCGGATCGAGCCGCGGCGCGAGCCCCGGCGGCGGGAGCCCGGGTGACGCGAGGGCGAGGTGAAGCACCAGCGCGAGCGCGGACATCGCGTGAACGATGCGGCGCCGCCTGGCCGGCGCCACGGCCCCCTCAGGCGGCGGGAGCGGTCAGGCCTCGTCGTCCCCACCGAGCCCGTACCGCCGGAGCTTGTCGTGGAGCGTCACCCGCGAGACTCCGAGCCGCCTCGCCGCCTCGCTCCGGTTCCCGCGCGCGCCGCGCAGCGCCTCGAGGACGAGCCCCCGCTCGTACGCCTGCACCCGCTCCCGGAGCGGCAGCGGTCCGCGGTCGTCGCCGGCGCCGGCGCCGGGGAGGAGCGCGAGGTCCAGCCCCTCCGGCGGGGAGAGGGCGACGAGCCGCTCGATGGCGTGCTCGAGCTCGCGGACGTTCCCGGGCCACGGGTGGCCCGCGAGGCCGTGCACGAGCGCGTCGTCGGTGTGGAGCGACGCGACCCCGAAGCGCTCCGCGAACCGCGCGAGGAAGTGGCGCGCCAGCACGGGCACGTCCTCGGGCCGCTCGCGCAGCGGCGGGACGCGGAGGTGGACCACGTCGAGCCGGTAGAACAGGTCCTCCCGGAAGCGGCCCGCGCGCACCTCCTCGGCGAGCTCGCGGTGCGTCGCCGCGAGGACGCGCACGTCGACCCTCCGCGTGCGCTCCTCGCCCACCGCGCGGACCTCCCCCTCCTGCAGCACGCGGAGCAGCTTCGCCTGGGCGCCCGGCGCGAGCTCGCCGACCTCGTCGAGGAGGATCGTCCCGCCGTCCGCCTCGCCGAAGAGCCCCGGGCGCGAGCGCGTCGCACCGGTGAAGGCGCCGCGCGCGTGGCCGAACAGCTCCGCCTCGGCGAGCTCCGCGGTGAGCGCCGCGCAGTTGAACCGCACGAACGGGCGGTCGGCCCGGCGGGACGCCTGGACGATGGCCTCGGCCACGCGCTCCTTGCCGGTGCCGCTCTCGCCGGAGACGAGCACCGTCACGTCGCGGGGGGCGACGCGCGCGACGAGCACGGCGAGGCGGCGCATCGCGTCCGAGGCGAAGACCATCGTGCGCGCGAGGGTGAGCTCGCCCGCGAGCCGCTCGTTCTCCTCGCCGAGCCGGACCGCCTCGAGGGCGCGCCGGACCACCGCGAGGAGCTCCTCCGTCTCGAACGGCTTCTTGAAGTAGTCGTGGGCGCCGGCCTTCATCGCCTCGACCGCCTGCCGCTCCGACCCGTGGGCGGTGATCACGACCACGCGCGGCGGCGCGCTCCGCGCGGCGAGCCGGCGGAGCAGCTCCATGCCGTCGAGCCCGGGCATGCGCAGATCGGTGAGGACGAGCGGCGCGGGCCGCGCCTCGAAGCGCGCGAGCGCGTCCGCCCCGTCCGCCGCCTCGTCGACGGCGAGCCCCTGCGACTCGAGGATCTCGCGGAGCGTGTAGCGGACCCCGGGGTCGTCGTCGACGACGAGGACGCGGACCGGGCTCGTCACGCCGCGCCTCCGCCGGCGGCCGCCGCGCGCCCGGGCAGCGTCACGACGGCGGACGTCCCGCCGCCGGCGCGTGGCGCGAGGTCGACCTCGCCCCCGTGCTGGCGCGCGAGGGCGCGCGCGATGGTGAGGCCGAGCCCCGATCCCTCGGTCTTCGAGGTCACGCCGGGCGAGAAGACCTCCGCGCCGAGCGCCGGATCGACGCCCCGGCCGCGGTCGAGGACCCGGACGCGCGCGCCGCCCCCGGACGCGGGCTCCGCCTCGAGCTCCACCGTGGATCCCGGCGGCGACGCGTCGAGCGCGTTCTGCACGAGGTTGATGAGCACCTGCTTCGCCTTGCGCGGGTCGCACCGCACGGGCACCGCGCCGGCGCGGACCGCGATCTCGACCGCGCGCTCCCGCGCCATCCCCTCGTGCAGCGCCGCGACCTCGCGGCAGAGCGCGCCCACGTCCGAGTCGCCGAGCGCGAGCGGGACGAGCGGCCGCGAGAAGTTCAGGAACTCCTCGAGGATCGACTGCATCCGGTCGACCTCGCGGCGGAGCACGGCGAGCCGCTCCGCGCCCTTGCCGTCCGGGAGGTGCTGCGCGAGGAGCCCCGCGAGCCCCTTCACGCTCGCGAGCGGGTTCTTGAGCTCGTGCGCGATCTCGGCGGAGAGCGCCGTCAGCTCCTCCGCGCGCTCCGCGTGCGACCGGAGCGAGTCGTCTTGCGCCGCCGCGGTCCGGCGCACCATCCGGTCGAAGGACCAGCGCACGGCCCGGCCGGCGCCGGCCGCGAACGCGTACACGATCGAGAGCACCGTCGCGTGCGTCAGGACCCACGCCGGCGGGACCGGGAGCATCGGGCCGCCGCCGAAGGCGGCGAGGTTCAGGTCCGGGATGACGCGGGCGAGCCCGAGGCCGGCGAGCGTCCACGCCACCGCGATCTGCAGGGCCGCGAGGAGCCCGCTCGCCGGCCACGGCACGAACACCCCCGAGATGACCCCGAGCACCGCCGAGACGTAGAGGAACGGCGAGGCGAGGCCGCCGGTCGTGAACGCGACGACGGAGACCCCGCCGATGGCGACGGCGAGGTTGCGGGTGACCGTCCCGCGCGTGAAGCCGCGGCGCCGCCAGCCGACCCACTCGACGACGAAGAAGACGACGAGCGCCGCGACCGTCGCGCCGAGGAGGACGCGCCTCCACTGCGCGGGCTCCACCCACGCGAGCCAGAGCGCGATGGCGAGGAACGGCGGGAGCCCGACGAGCCGCGCGCCGGCCATCCGGCCGAAGAGCCGGGACAGCTCCTCCTGCTGGATCTCGCGGTAGCCGTGGGGCGGCGGCACGGGCGCCTCGTCGCCCGCCAACATACGCCCGAGCCGCCGCGCGCGCATCGCGATTCCCGCTACCGCCCGCCGCCCGGCGCGAGGCCGAGGGCGCGGTCGAGCCCGATCGCCGACTGGGCGAGCCGGGCGCGGGCGTCGGCGAGCCCGACGTCGGCCTGGTACAGCCGGTCGTTCGCGTCCACGACGTCGAGGCTCGAGGCGACGCCCGCCTCGAAGGAGCGCCGCGCCGA
>JAHWYA010000348.1 GCA_020028115.1 Anaeromyxobacter sp. | reverse complement strand
GGCCGCGCCGGTGGCGGCCGCCCCGGCGGCGGCACCGGCCGGGGAGAAGCCGACCACCACCGGCGAGCACGAGGCGGTCAAGGTCGAGCCGAAGGCCGAGCTCGGCGGGAAGCCCGCCGCCTCCATCCGCGTGGACGTCGACCGGCTCGACGAGATCGCGGCGCTCGCGGGCGACGTCCTCGTCGAGGGCGCCCGGTCGCTGCGGCGCTCGCGCGACCTCAACGCGCTCTTCGGCCGGTGGGCGCGCCTCTCCGACAAGGTCATCGCGCTCGCCGAGGCGCTCCGCGACATCCGGGCGAACCGGCTCCTCGAGCAGGTCGAGGGCGACGTCCACCTCCTCCGGTCCGACACGTTCCGCTTCGCGCGGGCGCAGACCGAGGCGACGTCCTCCGCGCAGGCGCAGTTCGGGCTGCTCGCCGAGCGCATCGGCAACGCGCGGCTCATCCCGCTCTCGGGCGTCCTCGGCGGCTTCCCGCGCGCGGCCCGCGACATGGCGCGCGAGCAGGGCAAGGAGGTCGAGTGCGTCGTGAAGGGCGGCGAGACCGGCGTCGACAAGGCGATCCTGCTCTCGCTCAACGACCCGCTCGTCCACCTCGTCCGGAACTGCGTCGATCACGGGATCGAGACCCCGAGCGAGCGGATCGCGGCCGGCAAGCCGCGCATCGGGAAGATCGTGATCTCGGCGCGGACCGACGGCGACCTCCTCGCCATCACCGTCGAGGACGACGGCCGCGGGATCGCCCCTCAGAAGGTCCGGGCGTCGGCGCTCAAGAAGGGGATCATCGGCGAGCAGCAGGCGGCGAGCCTCTCGGCCCGCGCCGCCCTCGACCTCATCTTCATGCCCGGCTTCTCCACCCGCGAGCAGGCGGGCGAGACCAGCGGGCGGGGCGTCGGCCTGGACGTCGTCCGCAAGCGGGTGACCTCGCTCGGCGGCTCGGTCGCGGTCGACTCGGAGCCGGGGAAGGGTGCGCGGTTCACGCTCCGGATGCCGCAGTCGCTGTCCCTCATGAAGGTCCTCCTCGTCCGGATCGACGAGGACGTCTACGGCATCCCGGCGGTGGACGTGGACAGCGTCGGCCGCCTCGACCCGAAGGACACGACCGAGGTCGCCGGGATCCGCGCCGTGCGGTACCGCGGGCGGCTCATGCCGGTGGTCGCGCTCGGGCCGCTCCTCTCCCTGAACGGCGGGCCCCGCACGAAGCGGCCGCTCGTCGCCTACGTCGCGCACGGCGCCGAGGGCGCCGCGGTCGTCGTGGACGGCCTCCACGGCGAGCGCGAGGTCGCGGTGAAGGCGCCGGGGTCGTTCCTCAAGGGGATGCGGTTCGTCACCGGCGCCGCGGCGCTCGAGGACGGGCGCGTCGCGCTCCTCCTCTCGACCCCCGACATCGTCCAGGCCGCGCGCCGCCTCGCCGCCCCCGCGACGAGCCGCGGCCGCGAGCGCAGGCGCCTGCGGATCCTCCTCGTCGACGACAGCGCCATCGCCCGCGAGGCCGAGGCCGCGCTCCTGCGCTCCCTCGGCCACGAGGTGGACGAGGCCGTGGACGGCGAGGACGGGTGGCAGAAGCTCCAGCATGGCGGGTACCACCTCCTCGTCTCCGACGTGCAGATGCCGGTGCTCGACGGCATCGACCTCACGCGCCGCGTGAAGGCGACGCCGCGCTTCGTGAAGCTCCCCATCGTCATCCTGTCCTCGCTGTCCGCCCCCGAGGAGCGGCGCCGCGGCGTCGACGCGGGCGCGGACGCCTACCTCGTGAAGGGCGAGCTCGAGGCGGAGAGCTTCGCCGCGACGCTCGAGCGCCTCACCGGGGTCGGCGCGTGACGCTGGGGCTCGACCGCCCGATCCGCGTCCTCGTGGCGGACGACTCCGAGCTCTTCCGCGAGCTCCTGTCGCGCGTGATCGCCGACGAGCCGGGCTTCGAGGTGGTGGCGGTCGCCGCGGACGGGAACGCCGCCGCGTCGCTCGCCCGGAGCCTGAAGCCCGACGTCATCACGATGGACCTCAACATGCCCGACGCGGACGGGTTCTCGGGGATCGCGCGGATCATGGCGGAGACGCCGACGCCGATCCTCGTGCTCACCGCGAACCGCGAGGAGGCGGTCGGGTTCCGCGCCCTGTCCCTCGGCGCGCTCGACCTGCTGGAGAAGCCGCAGGCGGCGACCGACCTGTCGGACTACGGCCGGCTGCTCCGCTCGCGGCTGCGGCTCCTCGCGGGCGTGAAGGTGATCCGCCACGTGCGCGGCCTGCGCGAGCGCGCCGCCGCGATGCCCCGCGTCGCGTCCCGCGCGGAGCTCGTGGTGATCGGCGCCTCGCTCGGCGGCCCACGGGCGCTCGCGACGCTGCTCCGCAACCTGCCGCCCGCGTTCCCGGTCCCGATCGCGATCGTCCAGCACATCGCGGACGGGTTCACCGAGGGCCTCGCGAGCTGGCTCGCGGGCGAGGCGCGCCTCGACGTGCACGAGGCGCGGGACGGCGAGACGCTCGCGGCGGGGCGGGTCGTGCTCGCGCCGACCGGGCGCCACCTCCTCGTCGGCGACGGGTTCGTCCGGCTCTCCGACGCCCCACCCGTCGAAACGTTCAAGCCGTCCGTGACGCCGCTCTTCCTCTCCGCCGCGCGCGCCTACGGGGCGCGGGTGTGCGGCGTCATCCTCACCGGGATGGGGCGGGACGGCGCGGAGGGGCTGAAGGCGATCCACGACGCGGGCGGTGCGACGCTCGCGCAGGACGAGGCGACGAGCGCGGTGTTCGGGATGCCGCGCGCGGCGATCGAGGTCGGGGCGGTCGATCGGGTGCTGCCGCTCGACGAGATCCCCCGCACCCTCCGGGAGCTCACGCGATGATCGCGGTCCCGGCGGAGCTGCTCGTCGAGCTCGGGGCGCTCCTCAAGGAGCGCGTCGGCCTCCACATCCGCCAGGACAGCTTCTCGGCCCTCAAGATCGCGCTCGCCGCCCGGCTCGACGAGCTCGCCCCGGCTGGCGTGGGGGACTGCGCCGCGTACCTGCGGCTCCTCCGCTCGGACCAGGGCGACGAGGAGCTGCGCCGTCTCCTGCCGCTCGTCACGGTCGGCAAGACGAGCTTCTTCCGCGACGACCGGCAGTTCCGCGCCCTCGACGCCCTCCTCCCCGCCCTCGTCGCCCGGGCCCGCGGCGGCGGGCGGCGGATCGCGGTCTGGTCCGCCGGGTGCGCCACCGGGGAGGAGCCGTACTCCATCGCGATGTCCCTCGCGGAGGCGGGCGCCGAGCCCGAGCACGTCGACCTCCTCGCGACCGACGTGAACCCCGAGGCGGTCGCCTACGCGGCGCGCGGGAGCTACGACACGCGCCGGGTGCGCGACATCCCCGCGCCCCTCCTCGAGCGCCACTTCGCGCCGGAGGACGACCGCTTCACGGTGCGGCCGTCGCTCCGCCGCTACATCTCGGCCATCCGGCCGCACAACCTCGTCTCGTCCGTGTTCCCGCGGCCCGCGGACGGCGGCGGGTTCGACGTCATCTTCTGCCGCAACGTCATCATCTACTTCGACACGCCCACGACGCAGGCGGTGCTGACCCAGTTCCACAACGCCCTCGCCGCCGGCGCCTACCTGTTCCTCGGCTACTCCGAGTCGCTCTTCCGGCTGTTCGAGGGGTTCGAGCTCACCGAGGTCGCGGGCGCGTTCCTCTATCGCCGGCCGGAG
>JAHWYA010000347.1 GCA_020028115.1 Anaeromyxobacter sp. | reverse complement strand
CCCGAGCCCGGCGCGCCGGGCTGGGTGGACCGCGTCCACGACCGCCTCACGCTCCGCATGCCGGCGCTCGCCGACCCGGACCGGCGGCGCCTCGCGCGCACCCTCGTCGTCGAGGCGGAGCTCGCGCGCATCGATCCGGTGCTCGTGCTCGCCCTCATCGAGATCGAGTCGGCGTACGACCCCGACGCACGGTCGCCGCGGGGCGCCCTCGGCCTCATGCAGCTCCGCACGCCGACGCTGCGGCGCGAGGTCGAGCGCGCGGGCCTCGACTGGGCCGATCCGAGCGATCCCGCGACCAACCTCCGGGCCGGCATCCGCTACCTGCGCCGCCTCCTCGACGCCTTCGGGCGCGAGGAGGTCGCCCTCATGGCGTACAACGCCGGGCCGAACCGGATCCTCGGCTACCTCCGCGAGGAGGGGGGCGCGATCCCGGAGCGGTTCCACGTCTATCCGCGGAAGGTCAAGGCCGAGGTCCGGCGCCTGCGCCGGTCCTTCGCGATCGACCGGGCGACGGCGGTCGCGGTCGCGGATCCGATGCCCGCGCGGTAACGCGCGGTCGCGCCCGGCCACCGGCCGCGCTACAACCGCCCGATGCGGGTCACCGAGATCTTCTTCTCCATCCAGGGAGAGGGCAGCCGCGCCGGGCGGCCGTGCACGTTCGTCCGGTTCACCGGCTGCGACCTGCGCTGCGGCTACTGCGACACCGCCTACGCGTTCCAGGGCGGAACGGACATGACCCAGGGCGAGATCCTCGACGCCGTCGCCCGGCACCCGACGCGCTTCGTCCTGCTCACCGGCGGCGAGCCGATGCTGCAGAAGGAGCTCCCCGCGCTCGTCGAGGAGCTCATCGCGCGTGGGTACGAGGTCGCGATCGAGACCCACGGCCAGCGTCCGCTCGACGCGCTCCCGCCCGCGGCGATCCGGATCGTGGACGTGAAGACGCCCGGCTCCGGCGAGCCCGCGACCGACCTCGCCTGGCTCGACCGGCTCATGCCGCACGACGAGGTGAAGTTCGTCGTCTGCTCGGAGGAGGACTTCCGCTGGTCCGAGCAGATCGTCCGCAGCCACCGGCTCCCGGAGCGGCTCGGGGTCCTCTTCTCGCCCGCGTGGGGGAAGGTCGACCCGAAGGACCTCGCCCGCTGGCTCCTCGAGAGCGGGCTGGACGCCCGGCTCTCGCTCCAGATCCACAAGGTGGTCTGGGGCCCCGAGACGCGCGGCGTGTGAGGGGTGGGCCGGGCGGATTGCCGCGGCCCCATGGAATGGACCGGGCGCCCCGGACGTCCTGACGAGTGAGCCGGCGAGGGCCCAGCGGGCCGGCTTCTTGACTGCCCCCGCCGCAGGGGGCTAGGAAGGCGAGAGGATGCGCCCACTTGCACTGTCGATCGCGGCCCTGCTGGTCGCCGCCGCCGGCCCCGCCGCCGCCGCGCCGTCCATCACCCTGAACGGCGTCAGCATCGACGGGGTGACCGGGCAGAAGTTCGAGAACTGCACGGTCGTCATCGACGAGCAGGGAAACGTCCACATCCAGGCGAAGGGGTACGCGGTCCGCAACGCGGACGCCCGCCCGGCGGTGCTGCCGCAGCTCGCGGGCTCGGGGGGCGGGATCGCGCCGCGCCCGCCGCAGGCCGGCACGGCCGCGCGGGTCAGCCGCCGCTACTTCATCGCCACCGAGCAGACGCCGCCCGGGCCGCAGTACGACCTCGGGATCTTCATCAACGCTCAGTGGGTCCGCGAGGTGAAGGCGGCCGAGGGGTCGGCGGTCATGGAGATCACGAAGTACCTCAGGCCCGGCCCGAACAAGATCACCCTCGCCGCGACGAAGCGGATCGCCGGCGAGCGGCTCGCCTTCAGCCGCGACGTCCAGCTCCGCGTGGTGGTGGGGGAGGGGAACGTCGGGGGCGACCACGTCATGATCGACGTCCCGCTCGTCGAGACCGCCCGCACCGCCGCCGAGATGGACGACCGCACCGAGGAGTTCGTCATCGACGCGCGGTGAGCGCGGGGAGAACGCGTGTTCCAGCCCGAGCCGAGCCTGACGTTCGTCCCCGCGCAGCGCGACCAGGTCGTCGCGATCGTCGAGAGCATCAACCAGCCGCAGGTCTCGATCCCGGGCAAGGCGTCGCAGCAGGTGTTCGGCCACCTCGTCGGGCTCCGGAACGCGAACGGCACCTTCTCCATCTACGTCGCGCTGCACCTCCCGAAGAGCGGCGAGAACGTCGTCTACGTCCACGACCGCCGGCAGCTCTCGGTGGAGGAGTACCGGGACGTCGAGGTCGAGGGGCTGCAGTTCCTCGAGTCGATGGGGTTCATGCTCGACAACCTCAACTTCCGGAACCTCGCGGCCGACGTGCAGGACAAGACGCTGAAGCGCATCCCGCTCTTCTCCCCGACGCCGCCGGCGGGCGAGGCCGCCTGGAGCGCCACCGGCAAGCCGTCCGCGCAGGATCCCGCCCGCGTCGCCCGGCTGCTCGCCTCGTTCTAGGAAGATCCCTCCGACCCTCGCATGGACCTCCGCCGCTCGCTCCCCCGCCTCGCCGCGCTCGCCGCCGCCGCCACGCTCGCCTGCGCCCACGGGCCGTCGTCGAAGGACCGCAAGACGTCGGAGATCCACCACGACCTCGCCGTCGAGGCGCTCCGCGGCGGGAGGTGGCCGGACGCGCTCCGCGAGTTCGACGCCGCGATCGCCAGGTCCGACGGGTTCGCCGAGGCGCACCGCGGCCGCGGTCTCGTCCTCGACCTCGGCTTCGGCCGCCTCGACGAGGCGGAGAAGGCGTACCGGCGCGCGCTCGAGCTGCGCCCCTCGTTCTCCGAGGCGCACAACGACCTCGGGCAGCTCCTCGCCCGCACCGGGCGGACCGACGAGGCGATCCGCGAGTTCGACGCGGCGCTCGAGAACATGCTCTACAAGGAGCCGTACCTGGCCCGCTGCAACAAGGGGCTCGTCACCTACCGCGCGGGCCGCAAGGACGAGGGGCTCGCGCAGCTGCGCGCCTGCGTCGGGTCCGCGCCCGGGTACTGCCGCGGCCGCCGCGACCTCGGCCGGGCGCTGCTCGAGGAGAAGCGGACGCGCGAGGCGCTCGACGAGCTCTCGGCGTACGCGCGCTTCTGCGAGAAGGTCCCGGACGCGCACCTCCAGCTCGGCCTCGCCCGGATGAAGGCCGGCGACGTCCCCGGCGCGCGCGCGGCGTTCGAGCGCTGCCGCGAGCTCGGCGACGGCACCTCGGACGGCGAGGAGTGCCGCCGCAGCCTCTCGCTCCTCGAGTGACCGTGGCCGGACCCGCCGACAACGCCGGCCGCCTCGCCGCGTTCGGCAAGTGGCTCGCGCGCGAGCGCGAGCTCCGCGGCCTCGCTCCCGCCGAGGTGGTTCGCGCGATGAAGCTCGCGCCGGGCGTCGTCGACGCGCTCGAGTCGGGCGAGGAGGGCCGGATGCCGCCCCGGGCCTACGCGGTCGGCTACCTCCGGGCGTACGCCGCGGCCGTGGGGCTCGATCCCGACGAGGTGATCCTCCGCTTCGAGGAGGCCGCGGGCCCCGTCGCCGCCGCCGGGCGAAGCGGCGCGCGCGGCTCGTCGGGCCGCGCCGTCGCCGCGGCGGTGATCGTGGCGGGCGCCGCGGTGGCCGGGTTGCTCTGGGCACTGCTCCGTTCGTGACGCGCGTTCCGGCCGGGCGCGCG
>JAHWYA010000027.1 GCA_020028115.1 Anaeromyxobacter sp. | reverse complement strand
GGGCGAGCGCGGCGGCACCGCACGCGAGGAGGGCGAAGCCGCCCGCGCCCGCGACCACCACCGCACGCAACGCCGCGCCTGACGGCCGGATGGCAGCGGCGGCGGCGCCGAGCGCCACGACGACGCCGAGCTCGAGGAGCTTCGCGACGAGGTTCGAGGAGAGCGCCGGCGCGAAGGGACGCGCCGCCATGCGCGAGAGCGCGAACGCGGCGGCGAGCGGCCCGAGCTTCCCGGGGACGGCGTTGTGCACGAGCGCGCCGAGCGCGGTCGCGTGGTAGGCCTCGGCGAGCCGGGGCAGCGGCGCCGGCAGGAGCGCGCGCCAGACGAGGGAGCGGAGGGCGGGCAGGAGGGCGGCGGCGGCGGCGAAGGGCCCCAGCCACGGGAGGTTGCTCCGCAGGCGCCCCGCGAAGCGGCGGAGCTCGAACCGCGGCTCGAGGAACGGCCCGCCGTCCCACCCCGGCCGGAAGAACACGAGGACGAGGAGGGCCGCTCCGGCCGCGAGCGCCGCCACGAACACCGCGGCGTGCCGCGCCCGGCGCCGGCGCGCACGGGACGCCTCCGCTCCGGCTGCCATGCCGGCAAGGTCGGCATCGCGCCCGTGCCCCGCGCCGGGGACGTGCGGAACGTACGGGCGTGCGAGCGGGTCGAATCCTGGCGGCGGGCGTGGGCGTCATCCTCGGAGGAGCGTTCGGGGGCCACCTCGCCCGGCGGCTGCGGCGCGCGCAGCTCTCGCGGCGGATGCTTCGGATGGGAGCGTCGGTCCCCCTCGACGTGCTCCTCGAGCGCGAGGTCGGGGTGCCGGTCCGCGAGGGGAACGAGATCGACCTCATCTCGAACGGCGTGATCTTCGACGCGCTCGACGAGGAGATCCGGAGCGCGCGCGAGACGATCCACGTCTCCGAGTTCATGTGGATGGGGGCCGGCGACCCCTCCGACCGGATCGGCCGCGCGATCCTCGCCCGGCGCCGCGGCGTCGCCTGCCGGATCCTCATCGACTGGTTCGGCTCGCTCAAGTTCGACCCGGCGCTCGAGCGGCGGCTGCGCGCCGACGGCGTCGAGCTGAGGCGCCACACGCCGCTCCCGGATCCGTTCCGCGTGAACCACCGCCGGATCTTCGTGTTCGACGGCCGGCGCGCCTACGTCGGCGGCTTCGGCATCTGGCGGAGCTGGCTCGGCGACGGCGCCCACCCCGAGCACTGGCGCGACACCGCGGCGCGCGTCCGCGGACCCATCGTCGGCGACCTGCAGCGCGCCTTCGACCACTCCTGGCAGAACGAGGGCGGCAAGCCGCTCCCCGCCGAGGCCTACCCGCGGCTGCGCGGCGGCGGGACCATCCGCGCGGCCGTCGTCGCGTCCCACCCGGCCTGGGCGCGCACCACGAAGGCGGCGCGGATGTACTACGCCCTCATCGCCTCGGCGCGGCGGCGGCTGTGGGTCGCGAACTCCTACTTCGTGCCGGACCGCTCGCTCCAGAACCTCCTCGTGGCGAAGGCGCGGGAGGGCGTGGACGTCCGGATCCTCGCGCCGGGGCCGCACCACGACGTGGCGATCGTGCTCGCCGGGCAGCGGCGGACCTACGAGCGGCTCCTCCGGGGCGGCGTGCGGATCTTCGAGTACGCCGCGTCGATGATGCACGCGAAGACCCTCGTCGTGGACGACGTCGCGGTGGTCGGCTCGACCAACATGGACTCCGAGAGCCTCTCGTTCCTGTGGGAGTGCTCGGTCGTGGCGCAGGCGCCGAAGCTCGCGGCGCAGCTCGCCGCCCGGTACCTCGAGGACCTCTCGCGCTCGATCGAGATCCTGCCAGAGGAGTGGGGCCGCCGGTCGCTCCGGGACAAGGCGACGCAGCACGCGGCGATCGTCGCCGAGGCGTGGCTGTAGCCCGCGACTTCGGCTCGGGCGCGGCGAGCAGCCGCTCGTCAACGAGCCACGAACCGCTCCACCCACCTCGACAACAGCGCCCCGGCCTCCGGCGTCTCCCGCAGCCCCGCCACCGCCTCTGCGTAGAGCGTCGGCCCGCCCCGGTCCACCCATTTACGCTCCTCGTCGCACATGGCGCGGACGCGGGCGGGGGTGAACTCGGGGTGGAACTGGACGCACCGGATCCGCGGGCCGTGAGCGAAGGCTTGGACGGGCGCGTGCACGCCGGTGGCGAGCAGGACCGCGCCCGGAGGCGGCGCGGGCACGTGATCCTCGTGGAGCTGCTGCACGTGGAGCCGGGGCGGGAGCCCATCGAAGAGCGGATCGGCCCGGCCCGCGTCCGTGAGCTCCACCTCGCGCGTCCCGACCTCCGGGCCGCGCGGGTTCCGTTCCACGGCGCCGCCGAGGGCGCGCGCGAGGAGCTGGTGGCCGAAGCAGACGCCGAGCACCGGGATCGACCGGGCGGCCTCGAGGAGCCCCGCGCCGAGCGCGGTCATCCACGGCGCCTCCTCGGTTACGCTCGCGTACGAGCCCGTCACGACGACGCCATCCGCGCCCGCGGCGCGGAATGACTCCGGCTCGGCGAAGCGCACCTCGGCGGCGGGCTGGAGCGCCTCGCGGAACCAGCGGTCGAACCCGCCGTGCGCGGCGCGGACCCCCGGCCCGGGCGTGCCGGCGAGGACCACGGCGACGACGGGGCGGGCGGGCATGGACGGGTCCCTCGATCGAAAAGCGCACGGCCGGCGCCGCGGGCTCGCGGGCCGGCCGTGGAGTGGTACCGCTCTCGAGCGCCTAGCGCTTGCTGAACTGGAACCGCTTGCGGGCGCCGGGGCGGCCGTACTTCTTCCGCTCGACCGCGCGCGCGTCGCGGGTCATGAAGCCGGCCTTCTTGAGGATGGGCCGGTACTCCGAGTTCATCTCGACGAGGGCGCGGCTGATCCCGTGGCGGATCGCGCCGGCCTGGCCGGAGAGCCCGCCGCCCTTCGCGTTCACGAACACGTCGAGCTTGCCCATCTGGTCGACGAGCTTGAGCGGCTCGACGAGGATCATCTTCGACGTCTCGCGACCGAAGTACTCGTCGATGGAGCGCCCGTTGATCGTGATGTTGCCGGTGCCCGGGGCGAGCCGCACGCGCGCCACGGACTCCTTGCGCCGGCCCACAATGATGTTCGCCTGCGTGGCCATCGTCACTTGTCCCTTCACTGCGCGAGCGGCAGCTGCTCGGGCTTCTGCGCGGCGTGCGGGTGCTTGTCGCCCGCGTACACCTTGAGCTTCGTCAACATCTGGCGCCCGAGGGCGCTGCGCGGCAGCATGCGGCGCACCGCGTTGAGGACGATGTCCTCCGGGTGCCGTGCGCGGATCTTGTCCATCGGCGTGAGCTTCTCGCCGCCCGGGTACATGGAGTGCGTGAAGAAGACCTTGTCCGTCTCCTTCTTCCCGGTGAACCGCGCCTTGCCGGCGTTCACGACGATCACGAAGTCGCCCGTGTCCATCGACGGCGTGTAGCTCGGCTTGTGCTTGCCCTTGAGGACCGTGGCGATGCGCGTCGCGAGCCGACCGACGGTCTTCTCGTTCGCGTCGACGAGCCACCACTTACGGCCCTTGAGAGCCTCGGCCTTCGTCGCGCTGTGGGTGGTGCCTTTGGCCATGGAATACCCTACGGAAATCCCGAAAGAAATTGGAAACGCGCCTTTTAGAGGAGGGGCGCGCGCTTGTCAAGCATCGCGGCTGCCCCGAAGGCCGCGGGAATGTAGCGGGTCCGGCCCCGCGCCACAAGGACCGTCGACTGAACGCCCACCGATCACCCCGGCGGGGGGGCGCCCGGAGGGCCCCGCGCCTTCAGACCTTGGCGCCCCCGAGCTTCTCCCGCAGGCGCGCCATGACCCCCGCCGCGAAGGCCGCGACGTCCTCCGGCGCCTCCTGCGCGGCCGGGTCCACCTTCTCGTGCGAGGCCTCCGGGAGGTCGTCGAGGAACCTCGACGGCGTCCGCGGGATGGTCTTGCCGCGCTTCGTGCGCGCCGCGGCGCGGGTGAGGTAGAGCCGCTCGCGGGCGCGGGTGATGCCGACGTAGGCGAGCCGCCGCTCCTCGTCCAGGTCGCGCGCCTCCCCTTGGATCCCGGCGCAGGGGAGGAGGTCCTCCTCCGCGCCGGCGAGGAAGACGATCGGGAACTCGAGCCCCTTCGCCGCGTGGAGCGTCATGAGCGTGACGCCCTCCGCCGCCGCCGGGTCCTCCTCGGCGCGGGAGTCGAGGGCGAGCCGCTGCAGCCACGTCGAGAGGGACGGACGCGCCGTCCGCTGCTCCCAGGCGTCGAGCGACCGGAGCACGCCGTCGAGCGCGTCCACCTTCCGCTGTCCCGCCTCGAACGAGGCGACGCTCGCGCGCGCGTGGCCGTAGAGGTCCACCTCCGCGGCGAGGGCGCGGGCCGCCTCGGCGGGGCGCCCCTCCGCGAAGCGGGCCCGGTACTTCTGGATGAGGGCGACGAACGCCGCGATCCGGTCGGCGGCGCCGCGCGGGAGGTCCGGGACCTCCGCCGCGCGCGAGAGGGCGTCGAAGAGCGGGAGCCGGTGCTCGACCGCCCACGCGTGGACGCGCTCGACCGAGGTGTCGCCGATCCCGCGCGGCGGCACGTTCACGATGCGCGCGAGCGAGACCTCGTCCGCGGGCGCGACGCAGACCTTGAGGAACGCGAGCAGGTCGCGGACCTCCGACCGGTCGAAGAAGGCCGGCCCGCCGTGGACGGTGTGCGGGATCGACGCCTCGCGCAGCGCCTCCTCGAGCGGGCGAGACTGCGCGTTCAGCCGGTAGAGGACGGCGAGCTCGCCGAACGGGCGCCCCTCGCGCCGCAGCCGCGCGATCTCCTCGGCGACGAAGCGCGCCTCGTCCTCCTCCGACGGCAGGGCGACGACGCGCACGCGGTCGCCCTCCCCGGCCGAGGTGAAGAGCTTCTTCGGGCGGCGGTCCGCGTTCTTCGCGATGACGGCGTTCGCGCACGCGAGGATGTGGCCGGTCGAGCGGTAGTTCTGCTCGAGCCGCACCTCGCGCGCGCCCGGGAAGTGCTTCTCGAACCGGAGGATGTTCCGCACCTCCGCGCCGCGCCATCCGTAGATCGCCTGGTCGTCGTCGCCCACCGCGCAGACGTTCCGGTCCTCGCCGGCGAGGAGCTTCAGCAGCTCGAGCTGGGAGGCGTTCGTGTCCTGGTACTCGTCGACGAGCAGGTAGCGGAAGCGGCGCGCGTAGCGCGCGCGGACGGCGGCGTCCTTCGCGAGGAGCGCCACCGGCCGCGCGATGAGATCGTCGAAGTCGACGGAGCGCTGCGCCGCGAGCGCGCGCTCGTACCGCGGCTGGACCTCGCTCGCGACGAGGTCGTAGTCGTCACGTCCCCGGACTTCCTCCGCCCCGCGAAGCGGGGCTGGGGAGGGGGCGCCCTGCCCCTCCGGCCGCGGCCGGATCCGCTTCTTCCCCTCGTTCTTCGCGCGGGAGAGCAGCGCGAGCACGCGGTGCGCGTCGAACGCGCGATCGTCGACCTTCACCTCGCGCATGCAGCGCTTCACGAGCGTGATCTGGTCGGCCGCGTCGCAGATCGCGAACCGCCGCGGGAGGCCCGCCGCCTCGTGCTCCTGCTGGAGGAGCCACAGGCCGAAGCTGTGGAAGGTGGAGACGAAGACATCGACCCCCGGCGCGCCCGCCACCGACGCGACGCGCTCCCGCATCTCGCCGGCCGCCTTGTTCGTGAACGTGACGGCGAGGATCGACTCCGGGTCGACGCCCTTCTGGAGCAGCCACGCGATCCGGTGGACGATGACGCGCGTCTTCCCGGACCCGGCGCCGGCGAGGACGAGGAGCGGCCCCTCCGTCGTGGTCACCGCCTCGCGTTGCGGCGGGTTGAGCGTCGAGAGATCCATTCCGAGGGCTCGCGCCTTCGGGCGCGAGCCCGAGCGGCTGTCGTCCACTAACACGAAAACGTCCGATTCCAAGGCCGCGCGTGCCCCGCCCGTCTTCCAATGCGGCCGCCGCCGCGTCAGCGGCCTCCTCGGAGCGTCTCGATCCCCGCGACCAGGTCCTCCGGGAGCGGCGCGCGGACCTCCACCCGCACGCCGTCCGCGGGGCGCGGGAAGGCGAGGCGCGCCGCGTGCAGCGCCTGCCGGGCCACGGCGGGCGAGGCGGCGCCGTACACCGCGTCGCCGAGGACCGGCCAGCCCGCCTCGGCGAGCTGCACCCGGATCTGGTGGGTCCGGCCGGTGTCGAGGACGACGCGCAGGAGCGCCGCGCCCCGCAGCCGCTCCTCGACGGCGAAGGCGAGCCGCGCCCGCCGCGCCGAGCGGACCCGCGTCGTGAAGCGGCGGGGATCCTCCGGGCTCCGGCCGTACGCCGTGTCGAGGGCGCCCGCGTCCGGCGGCGCGCCGGCGACGAGCGCGAGGTACTCCTTCTCGATCGCGCCCGCCTCGAACGCGGCGCGGAGCGCGGCCAGCGCGGCGTCGGTGCGCGCGAGGAGGAGGCAGCCGCTCGTGTCCTTGTCGAGCCGGTGCGGGAGCCCCGGCGCGGCGACGCCCTCCACGTCGAAGGAGCCGAGGCGGCTCGCCGACCCGACCGCGGAGGGTCCGCCCGGGCGCGCGGGGAGCACCGGGAGCCCCGCCGGCTTCGCGACCACCGCGCAGTCGGCGTCGTCGTACAGGAGCGCGAGCGACGGGCCGCCGGGCGCCGCCGCGGCGCGCGGGGCCGCGACGGTGACCTCGACCTCCTCTCCGCCGAAGAGCTTGCGGTGGAGGGAGCAGGTCCGGCCACGGATGCGGACCTCGCCGCGCTCCACGAGCGCTCGGACGCGGTCGGGCGAGAGCGACAGCGCGCGGGCGACGAAGCGGTCGAGCCGCTCGCCGCGGGCGTCCCGCGGGACGGACAGGCGGTGCGTCGTGGTGCTCGACATGGGCTCCGCTCCCGCTGTCGCACGGGCCCACTTGCGGTGCAACCCCCGGTGCGGCGAGCATGGTAGGTTCCGCGCCGCGCGCGGCCGGGCCGGAGAGTGCGGGTGCCCGCCGGGGGAGTCCATGGGAAGCCTTTCGGTCGAGCTGAAGCTCGGGATCGCCGTCCTCGCGGCGTGCCTCCTCGCGGCGATCGCCGGCGCGAAGATCGCGGGCGGCATCTTCGAGGAGAACCTCGAAACGGCCGCGCTCTCCACCCTGCAGGGCGCCGCGGACGCGTTCGCGGCCCAGGAGCGCAGCGAGGTGGAGAAGCTCGCCTCGACCCTCGACGCGCTCCTCGCGAACGACGCGCTGCGCGAGGCGTTCGTCGCGCGCGACCGCGGCCGGCTCCTCGCCGAGGCGGCGCCGCTCTTCGCGACGATGCTGCAGCGCGACCGGATCACCCACTGGTACTTCATCGACCCCGAGCGCACGGTGTTCCTGCGCGTGCACCGGCCGGACCTCTCCGGCGACCGCGTCGACCGCGCGACGCTCCTGAAGGCGATCGAGACGCGCGACCTCGGGGCGGGCAAGGAGCTCGGCCAGACCGCCTTCGCGCTCCGCGCCGTGCGGCCGTGGTTCCACGGCGGGAAGCTGCTCGGGTACGTGGAGCTCGCCGAGGAGATCGACCACTTCCTCACCGCGCTGAAGTCCCGGACGGGCGACGAGTACGGCCTCCTCGTGAAGAAGCGGTTCCTCGACGAGCAGGCCTGGGCCCGCGTCCTCGGGCCGCGCGCCAACACCTGGAACGACCGGCCGGACGTGGTCGTGGTGGACACGACCACCTTCACCGAGGGGATCATCGACTTCGCCGGGGACATCGAGCGGATCCCGGACCGCGGCCAGGCGCTCGGCGAGGCGCTCCGGGGCGAGCGGGCGTTCATCCGCGGCATCTTCCCGGTCCGCGACGCCGCCGGCCGCAAGGTCGGCGGGCTCTTCGTGCTCCACGACTTCACCCGCCACCACGCGGCGCTGCGCGCCGGCATGGTCCAGGCGTTCCTCGCCCTCCTCGGTCTCGCCCTCGCGACGGCCCTGGTCGTCATGCTGCTCGTGCGCCGGCTCGTGTTCGCGCGGCTCGCGCGGCTGCGCGCCCAGCTCGAGGCGCACGCCGGCGCCGCGGGGCTGCCGCCGAGCCGGGTCGTCGAGCGCGGGAGCGAGGACGAGATCGGTCGCCTCGAGGGGTTGTTCCGGCGCGTGCTCTTCCCGAGCCGCCCGCGGCAGGATCCGGATGGGGGTGCGCCGGAGAGCGCACCGCGACCGGAACGCTCCACTCAGCGTTGACGCCGCGCAAGGCGGCCCCAGGTCCCTGAGCGCATCGTCCCTTGGAGGCGGCGGCGCCGTGCGCCGCCGGGGAGCAGGGGATGACGCCAAGTCGCGAGCCCGCGGGCGCGGGTGGGGACGCGCCCGGCCAGAGCGGCACTCCCGTCCACGACGTGGTCGTGGCGGTGCCGCTCGCACACCGGCTCTCGACGAAGCTGTTCGGGATGACGGCGGTGCTCGCGCTCGCCGCCCTCGCCGGGGTCTGGTTCGCCGAGCAGCGGATGCAGCGCGACCTCGTGGATCAGCTCGCGCGGTCGACGGGGCTCCTCGCGGATGCGGTCGGCGAGACCGCGCAGGACGCGATGCTCGCGGAGCCCGACGGCCACGCGTACGCCGCGCTCGAGCGCGTCGGGCGGCTCGACGCGGTCGAGCGCGTGCGCGTCCTCGCGAAGTCGGGACGGGTCGTCTTCTCCACAGAGCCCTCCGACGTCGGGACCGCCATCGGCCGCGAGGGGCGCGCCTGCGGCGCTTGCCACGCGGGGCGCGTGCTGCCGCTCTCGCGGACGCCCCCCGGCGATCGCGCCGAGGTGCTCGACCGCGGCGGCGGCGGGCGGGCCCTCTCGATGATCGCGCCGATCTACAACGGGCGCGCCTGCTCCACCGCCGCCTGCCACGTCCACCCGCCCGGCCGGCAGGTCCTCGGCCTCGTCGAGGTGCGGGTCTCGCTCGGCGCCCTCGACGCGAGCGTGATGGCGTTCCGCCGCGGCATCGTCGCGGTGCTCTCCGCGATCGTGCTCGTCGTCGCCGCGATCCTCTACCTCTTCGGCCGGGCGGAGGTGGTCGAGCCGGTCGCGGCGCTCCTCGAGGGGACGCGGCGGGTCGCGCGCGACGACCTCGACGTCGAGATCCACGTCCGGTCGCGCGGCGAGCTCGGGCTCCTCGCCGGCTCGTTCAACGAGATGACGCGCGCGCTGCGGCGCCTCGAGGACGAGCTGCAGGCGATGATGGACGGGCTCGAGCACCAGGTGGAGGCGCGCACCGCCGAGCTGCGCGAGGCGCACGAGCAGCTCGTCCGGACCGAGAAGCTGTCCTCGCTCGGCAAGCTCTCCGCCTCCATCGCCCACGAGATCAACAACCCGCTCGCCGGCATCCTCACGTTCGCGAAGCTCGTGTCGCGCACGCTCGGCGAGGGGCCGCCGGACGACGCCCGCCGCGCCGCGCTCCAGCGGAACCTCGCCCTGATCGAGCGCGAGACCCAGCGCTGCTCGACCATCGTGAAGAACCTCCTCGAGTTCGCCCGCGAGCGGCCGATGCAGCAGCAGCCGCTCGATCCGCGCGCCCCGCTCGACGAGGCGCTCTCGCTGCTCGACGACCGGCTGAAGACGCACGGCATCGCGGTCGAGCGCGACCTCGCCGACGTCCCGGAGGTGGTCGCGGACTTCGGCCAGCTCCGGCAGGCCTTCGTGAACATCGCCTTCAACGCCTGCGAGGCGATGGGGAGCTCCGGGCGGCTGCGCGTCTCGACCCGCGAGGCCGCCGAGGGGGTGGAGATCGCGATCGAGGACAACGGCCCCGGGATCCCGCAGGAGCGGCTCTCCAAGATCTTCGATCCGTTCTTCACGACGAAGGAGAAGGGGACCGGACTCGGCCTCTCCGTCGTCTACGGGATCGTGGAGCGGCACGGCGGCACGATCTCGGTGGACAGCATCGTCGGCCGCGGCACCACCTTCGTCATCCGGCTCCCCGCGGCGGCGGAGCGCCCGGCGACGGCGGCGGGCGCCGCGTAGAATCGTGGGGTGAGCCGCCCCCTCGTCACCCTCGACCGCGTCGACGTGCGCCTCGCCGGGGCGACGATCCTCGAGGACGTGTCGCTCGAGGTCCGGGCGGGCGAGGGGCTCGCGGTGCTCGGCCCGAGCGGCTCGGGGAAGTCGACGCTGCTCCGCCTGGTGCGCGGCGAGCTGTGGCCGCACCCGGCGAGTCCCGGCCGCCGGCTCTTCCACGGCGAGGACGGCCCCTCCGAGAGCCCGATCGGCGCGCGGGAGCGGTTCGCCCTCGTCGCTCCGGAGGCGCAGGACGCGTACGTCCGCCACGACTGGGACCTCGCGGTCGAGGCGGTCATCCGGTCCGGCTTCTCGGGCGAGGTGTTCCCGCCGGAGGCGGCGACGC
>JAHWYA010000346.1 GCA_020028115.1 Anaeromyxobacter sp. | reverse complement strand
CACGTCCACGTCCACGTCGACGTCCAAGTCCACGTCCACGTTACCGGTTGGTCGTCGCCGACCCACCGCCCGCTCCCCCGTCTCTTGCCGGACCGGCCCCCCGGATCGGATGCTGCCCCCGCTCCCCGTCCGCTCGCCCCGATGCCCGCACCTCTGGCGTACGCCGAGGAGCCCTCCGACCGATGCTCGACCTCGCCCGAACGGCCCGCGCCCTCGTCGTCCTCGCGGGCCTCCTCGCCTGCCTCGCGGCGCGGGGGCTCGATCGCGACCTGGACGGGCTCGAGGACGGCCTCGAGGACGCGCTCCTCGCCCGCTTCGCGCCGGTGGTGCTCCTCGACCCGGCCGAGCCCGCGCTGCCGGGGAGCACCGATTGGCTCCTCGCGAGATCCGACCTCGAGCCCGCTCCCGGCCCCAGGCCGCGCGTCCTCGCCGCGGCCGTCCTCGGCGTGGTCTCCTGGCCGAAGCCGGTCGAGGACCCCGCCGCCCGCCTGCACCCCCGCCCCGCCGCGCGCCGCGGCAGCAGCGACCCGGCGGACTGGATCGCGTATGGCCACGTCTACCCGGCGGACGGCGGCGGCGTCCTCCTCCAGTACTGGTTCTTCTACGCCTTCAACGACGCCTACGGCGTCTTCGACCACGAGGGCGACTGGGAGCACGTCACGGTGAAGCTCGCCGCGGACCTCGCCCCCGTGGGCGCCTGGTACGCACGCCACTACGACTCGCACCCCGGCATCTGGTTCCCGTGGACGGCGCTCGTCCGCGACGGCGAGCACCCGGTCGTCCTCGCCGCGCGCGGGACGCACGCGAGCTACCCGAGCGTCGCCGAGGTCCCGGACTGGGAGCGGACCTGCGGCACGACGTGGATCCCCGCTGCCGCTGCGGGCGGCTGCGGCGTCTGGCGGACCTGGGCGAGCGAGGCGGGCGGCGTCGTGAACGTCGGGGAGCGCGTCGCGCCACGGGTCCCGTTCATCGCCTGGCCAGGCCGGTGGGGCGCGACCGGCCGGCTCGGGATGGACAGCCGCAGCGAGCCCCCGCGCGGCCCCGCGTTCCAGCGCGCGTGGTGCCAGGGCGCCGCCCGCGGCGGTTGCGAGTAGCGCCGCAGCGACGCATCGCGACCTCCCGGTGCCCCGCTCGCGGTACGATGGCGCGCGCACATGAGCGATCCCACCCACGTCGCCGGCACCGCAGTGCTCGACCTCGAGCCGGGCACCACCCTCGGCAGCTGGGAGCTCGTCGACCTGCTCGGGAAGGGGGCGATGGGCCGCGTCTACCGGGCGCGCCACGTGAAGCTCGGGCGCGAGGCCGCGATCAAGGTCCTGAACCCCGAGTACGTCGCCCGCCCGGACGTGGTCCAGCGGTTCTTCCGCGAGGCGCGGGTCGTGAACGAGATCGACCACGAGCACATCGTGGAGGTCACCGACTTCGTCGAGGCGCCCGGGATCGCCTACCTCGTGATGGAGCTGCTCGAGGGCGCGAGCCTCCGCGACCTCATGAAGCACCGGGGCCGCCGCTATCCGCCCGTGAAGCGCATCGCGGGGATCCTGCGCCAGGTCTGCGACGCGCTCGAGGCAGCCCACGCGAAGGGGGTCATCCACCGCGATCTCAAGCCCGACAACGTGTTCGTCGCCGAGCGGGACGGCGCGGACTTCGCGAAGGTGCTCGACTTCGGCGTCGCGCGCCTCCTCGACGGCGACGGCGACGACACCTCCACGATGGCGGGGATGATCCTCGGGACCCCGCACTACATGTCGCCCGAGCAGGCGCTCGGGAAGCCCGTCGGGCGCGACGCCGACATCTGGGCGGCCGGAGTCGTGCTCTACGAGCTGCTGGCGGGGAGCGTCCCGTTCACGGCGCCGAGCTTCGTCGAGCTCGCGATCGCGATCCGGGAGAAGCCGCCCGCGCCGCTCCCGAAGAAGACCCGCCGGGGAGAGCGGATCCCCCCCTGGCTGGCGGCGGTGGCGGCCCGCTGCCTCGAGAAGCGGGTGGAGGATCGGTACCGGACGATGGCGCAGCTCGCCCAGGCGCTCGCCGGGCCGGCCAAGCCGTCGCCGTGGCCGAAGGTGATCGCCGGCGCCGGAGCGGCCGCCGCGCTCGGGGTGGCGGTCGTGGCGGCGGTCCGGCTCGACGTCCCGCGCCGCGCGAGGGAGGCCACCGGCTCCGCGGTCGAGTGGGTGAGGGGTGCGGGGGCGAAGGTCGGGATGAGCCCGACCCCGACCCCGAAGTCGACCCCGAAGCCGGCCACGGCCACGTCCACGTCCACGTCCACGTCCACGACCGCGAAGTCGACCCCGACCCCGACCGCGACCCCGACCCCGACCGCGTCCCCGAAGTCGACCCTGCCCACGGCCCCGACCCCGAAGTCCCCGGCGAAGCCGGCCGTCCGCGCCGCCGCCGCGAAGCCTCCGCCCCAGCCCACGATCGAGCTCCGCGTCCGCTCGACGCCGCCCGGGGCGACCGTGGTCCGGCTCGACACCGGGAAGCGGCTCGGGAAGACGCCGCTCCGGCTCGATCTCCCCCGCAGGGCGGCGGACGTCTGGCTGCAGGTGCGGCTCGACGGCCACGCGGTGGTGAAGTTCTCCGCCGATCTCCGCAAGGACGTCGTCGCGAACGTCACGCTCGACCGCGAGAAGCGCGCCAAGCGCGCGCGCCAGTGATCGGGTCGGCCCTCAGCCGAGGTCGGCGGGCGTCACGAACACCCGGACGGGCTTGAGGACGCCGGGACCGGGCGCGCAGAGCGCGACGAGCCCGCCGCCCGGGCCGAGCGCCCGCACGAGGTCACCCGCCGGCGCCTCGCGGCGGAGCGCCTTCCCCTGGGAGAGCGCCCGGACCTCCGCCAGCTCGAGCGAGACCGCGGGGAGGAACCCGAGCGCCTCCGCGGGAGAGACGAGCCGCGCGCGCAGGGCCTCGCGATCGCTCCGGCCGAGCGCCTCCGCCTCCTCCAGCGGCACCGCCCGCGCGAGGGCGAAGCCGCTCGCCTCGGTGCGGCGCAGGGCGGCGAGGTGCGCGGGGACGCCGAGCGCGCGGCCGAGGTCCGCGGCGAGGGTCCGGACGTAGGTCCCCTTCCCGCAGCGCACGGCGATCCGGGCGCGGACGAGCCCGTCCGCGCCGGGCGGGTCGAGCGCCTCGAGGGCGAGGGCGTGGATCGTGACCTGGCGCGGGGCGCGCTCGACCTCCTCGCCCGACCGCGCCGCCTCGTAGAGCCTGCGGCCGCCGACGCGGACCGCCGAGAACATCGGAGGCACCTGCGCGATCTCCCCCTGGAAGCGCGGGAGAGCCGCCCGGATCGCGTCGGCGCGGACGCCGGAGGCGTCGCCGCGCTCCGTCACCTCGCCCTCCGCGTCCTCGGTCGTGGTCGCGGCGCCGAACGCGACGGTGGCGTCGTAGGCCTTGTCGCCGTCCGCGAGCCACTGCTGGAGCTTCACCGCGTCCTCGACGCAGACGGCGAGGACGCCCGTCGCGGCGGGATCGAGCGTCCCCGCGTGGCCGGCCTTCGCCACGCCGAGGGCGCGGCGCACGCGGCGCACGACGTCGAAGCTCGTCGGCCCCGCGGGCTTGTCGATGACGAGGACGCCGCCGGTCATTTGCCACGGGGCGTGCCGCCCCGCCCCCCGGGCAGAGCCCGCGGGGCCCCACCCCTGCTCGCCGGGTCCCTTGGCGTCCGCCTCGGGACTTCGT
>JAHWYA010000345.1 GCA_020028115.1 Anaeromyxobacter sp. | reverse complement strand
GCGAAGGTCGTCGTCGAGGTGCCGTTCGCGGAGCGCGGGAGGCCGCACGTCTACCGGGCCTGGACGGAGGCCGGCGCCGACGGCCGCTTCGAGGTGGTCGTCCCGCTGCCGACCGGCTTCGCGCGCCCCTCGCTGCGCAGCGCCTTCGCCGCGCTCGTGCGGAGCGGCGGCGGCCGGGAGGTCTCGGTCGCGATCCCGGAGGACGCGGTCCGGCGAGGCCTCGCGGTCGAGGTCCCGTGAACGCGTCCTTCGACTCCGCGTGCTTCGCCGCTACGCTCAGGACGAACGGACTTGGCGTCCCGCGGGTGACCCGCGGGGGCGTGCTAGAGTCGGGGCGTGTCGCTCCACCACGTGCTCGTCGTCGACGACGACGCGTCCATGCGCCACCTGCTGTCCGTGATCCTCGCGGATCACGGGTACGAGGCGCGCGCCGTCGCGTCCGGCGAGGACGCGCTCCGCGAGCTCGCCGCCCGCGACTACGACCTCGTCCTCACGGACGTCCGGATGCCCGGCATGGGCGGCCTCGAGCTGCTCCGCCGGATCCAGGCGACGGATCCCGAGCGGCTCGTCATCGTGATGAGCGCGTACGGGTCGCACGAGGCCGCGCTCGAGGCGATGAAGGCGGGCGCGTACGACTACGTCTCCAAGCCGTTCCGGCCGGACGAGGTGGTCCTCGTCCTCCGCAAGGCGGAGGAGCGGGAGCGGCTCGCCCGAGAGAACCGGCGCCTCCGGACGGAGCTCTCGGGCGCGTACCGGCCCGAGGCGATCGTCGGCGGCTCGGCGCCGATGCAGGAGGTGCTGCGGCAGCTCCGGAAGGTCGCCCCCCGGAAGGCGACGGTCCTCCTGCAGGGCGAGTCCGGCACCGGCAAGGAGCTCTTCGCGCGGGCGCTCCACGAGCTCTCCCCGCGCGCGAGCCTCCCCATCGTCGCGGTGAACTGCGGCGCGATCCCCGCGGAGCTCATCGAGTCCGAGCTGTTCGGGCACGTCCGCGGCGCCTTCACCGACGCGGTCCGCGCGAAGAAGGGGCTCGCGTCGGAGGCGGACGGCGGGACGCTGTTCCTCGACGAGGTGGGCGAGCTGCCCATCGGCGTCCAGGTGAAGCTCCTGCGCTTCCTGCAGGACCAGGAGGTGCGGCCGGTCGGCGACGTCCGCTCCCGCCGGGTGGACGTGCGGGTCGTCGCGGCGACCTCCCGCGACCTCGCGAGCGACGTCGTCGCAGGGCGCTTCCGCGAGGACCTCCTGTACCGGCTCGACGTCGTGCGGCTCCGGCTCCCGCCGCTCCGCGAGCGGCCCGAGGACGTACTCCCGCTCGCGGCCCACTTCCTCGCGCGCCACGCGCGGCTGCGCCCGGACCTCACCGGCCTCGCGCTCGGCGACGACGCGCGCGACGCGCTGCTCGCCCACCGCTGGCCGGGGAACGTCCGCGAGCTCGAGCACGCGCTCGAGCGGGCGGTGGTCCTCGCGGACGGGCCCCTGATCCACGAGCAGGACCTGCCGGACACCCTCCGGGCGCCGGCGCGGACCGCCGCGCCGGGCGAGGCGGGCGCGGGCGACGACCTCTCGGTGAAGCGGGCGAGCCGCGCGCTCGAGGAGCGCCTGATCCGCGCCGCGCTCGAGCGGACCGGGGGGAACCGTACCCGGGCGGCGGAGCTGCTCGACCTCTCCTACCGCGCGCTGCTCTACAAGATCCGCGACTACGGCATCGGACCGTGAGCGCTCGGTGACCTATCATTGACGCATAATGAGGCATCGCTGTGCCTACACGGACCGATATCCGGCGCGGGTGGCTTTCTTGATCCGATCCGGCGCGATCGCATAGCGTGTCCCTGCATGCCCGCCCGTACACGCGCCAAGGGAGCGGCGCCCGCGCTCGTCCGCGCGGCGTCCTCGAACAACTTGCAGCGGCTCCGCGAGGAGCAGCTGCTCACGAAGGCGGAGCTGGCCCGCAAGGCCGGCATCTCGCCGCTCACCGTCTCCCGCATCGAGAGCGGCCTCGACTGCCGCGTGGACACGAAGCGCAAGATCATCCTCGCCCTGGGGCTCACGCCCTCCGACCGCCGCAAGGTGTTCGGGCCCGGGCGCGTGCGGTCGTCGCGCGTGCAGTAGGGAGCCGCCATGGCGAAGAGCAAGCCCGCCGTCGGACTCGACATCGGCTCCTCCAGCGTGAAGCTCGTCCAGCTGAAGGAGAAGCGCGGCGGCCACCAGCTGCTCGCCTTCGGCACCGCGCCGCTGCCGCCCGAGGCGATCGTCGACGGCGCCCTCATGAACTCGGCGGCGATCGTCCAGGCCATCCAGGAGGTCTTCGCGCAGCAGAAGGTGAAGGCGAAGGAGGTCGCGATCGGCGTCCGCGGCCACTCCGTGATCATCAAGAAGATCTCGCTGCCGCGGATGACGCAGGAGGAGCTCGACGAGTCCATCCAGTGGGAGGCGGAGCAGTACATCCCCTTCGACGTGAAGGACGTGAACATCGACACCCAGATCCTGACGCCCGACGGCGACGCCGCCGGGCAGATGGACGTCCTCCTCGTCGCCGCGAAGAAGGACATGATCAACGACTACACCTCGGTCTGCGCGGAGGCGGGGCTCACCGCGACCGTGGTCGACGTGGACGCCTTCGCGGTGCAGAACGCGTTCGAGGCGAACTACGAGCCGGGCGCGAACGACACCGTGGTCATCGTCAACGTCGGCGCGGCGGTCTCGAACCTGAACGTCGTCACGCGCGGCGTCACCACGTTCACGCGCGACATCACGATGGGCGGCAACGCCTTCACCGAGGAGATCCAGAAGCAGCTCAACATCTCCTACGACGAGGCCGAGGCGCTGAAGGTGGGCGGGCAGGGTGACTCGGACGCGGTCGTCCCGCAGGAGGTCGAGCGGGTGATCCAGGGCGTCGCGGAGCAGCTCGGCGGCGAGATCCAGCGGTCGCTCGACTTCTACACGTCGACGACGCCCGACGGGAAGATCACGCGGGCGATCCTCTCGGGCGGCACCGCCCGGATCCCGGCGCTCTTCAAGACCCTCGAGGCGCGCGCGGGCGTCCCGGTCGAGATCCTGAACCCGTTCAAGAACATCGAGATCGACAACAAGAAGTTCGATCCGGCCGTCCTCCTCGCCGCGGCGCCGGCGGCCGCGGTGAGCGTCGGCCTCGCGCTCCGCCGTCCCGGGGACAAGTAGCCATGATCCGCATCAACCTACTGCCGGTACGGGTCTCGAAGAAGAAGGCGGCTGGGAAGCAGCAGCTCCTCCTCTTCGCCGTGCTCGTCGTCGCCGGCTTCGTCGGCAACCTCCTCTGGGCCCAGGCCCGCGCTTCCGACCTCAAGACGCGCCAGGTGAAGCTCGCCAAGACCCGCGAGGAGATCACGCAGCTCGACCGGATCATCGGCGAGGTGAAGAACATCAAGGAGCAGCAGGCCGCCCTGCGCGAGAAGCTCGACATCCTCGCCGAGCTCAAGGCGAGCCGCACCGGCCCGGTCCGCGTCATGGACGCCCTCGCCACCCTGACCCCGAAGCGGCTCTGGATCTCGAGCCTCGACGAGAAGGGCGGCAACGCCACCCTCACCGGCCAGGCGGCGACCATCGACGACGTGTCCGCGTTCATGACCGCCCTGAAGGGGAACCCGCACTTCTCCCAGGTCGAGCTCTCGAAGACCGCCGAGTCCACCGCCGCTGGCGCCCGCA
>JAHWYA010000344.1 GCA_020028115.1 Anaeromyxobacter sp. | reverse complement strand
CTCCATGAGCGCGGGCGCGCCCGGCGACGGCCGCGGGAAGTTGCAGACGAGCACGCCCTCCGGGAGCCGCACGTCCTTCTGCCCCGACGCGAGCGTGAACTGCGCGTAGTGCTTGTACTTGCCGTCGCGCGGGTGCATGTCGAGGTAGACGCGGCCGAGGAGCGCGTCGCCCTCCACGACGTCGTACACCTCGACGTCCGCGTGCCAGACCGGGGCGACCACCCGCCGGTACGCGATCCCGAAGAGCCGCCCGGTGACGTCGAGCACGCCGTCCTTCACGCGCGCGTACTCGAAGAAGGGCCGCACGGACTGCGAGTCGAAGCCGTACTGCTCCGCCTTGATCCGCTCCTGGAGCCAGGCGGAGTCCCACGGCTCGACGCGGGCGGCGGCGGGCACGTCCTGCTGCTTGCGCCGGAGGAGCTGGGCGTGGTCGCGGCGCATCCGCGCCTCGGCGGCGCCGGCGATCTTCTCGACGAACTCCGCCGCCGCGTCCGCCGACCCGATCATCTTGTCCTCGGTGACGTACGCCGCCCAGGACGGGTAGCCGAGGACGCGCGCGAGCTCCGCGCGGCGCGAGAGCATGCGCGAGAGGACGTCGAGGTTCCGCGGGTGCCCGCGGAGCCGGTAGAGCCGCCAGAGCGCCTCTCGCGCGCGCTCGCTCCGCGCGTAGGTCATGAACGGCACGTAGTCGGTGTTGTCCGTCGTGACGGTGATCTTGCCGTCGGACCCCGCCGGGTGGGCGCGGCGCCAGTCCTCGGGGAGCCCGTCGAGCTCGGCCGGGTCGAGCGCGAGCTTGCGGACGTCGTCCTTGATGTTGCGCCCGAACTCCTGCCCGATGCGGACGAGCTCCTCCCGCAGCGCGCGCACGCGGGCGCGGGTCGGCTCGTCCTTGTCGACGCCCGCGCGCCGGAAGTCGCGCAGGCTCTTCCCGACGAGGTGCCGCGTCGCCGCGTCCTCGCCGGAGACGTCGACCGCGGCGAGCGCGTCGTAGAGCCCACGGTCGAGCGAGAGCTCGGTCGAGAGCGCGTCGACCTCCTGCTCGGCGGCCTCGGCCGCGTCGCGCATGCGCGCGTCGGGGTGGACGTTGCGGGCGAGGCTCGCGCGGGAGGCCGCCTCGCCGAGCGCCGCGAGCGCCGCGTCGAACGCGCGGAGCGTCGCGGTCCCGTCGCGCCCGGCGCTCCCCTTCGCGCGGGCCGCCTCCGCGCGGGAGCGCTCCATGTCGCGCCTGCAGCCTGCGGTGAACTCTTCGGGTGTTCCGGTCAGCTCTCGGGAGGCGTCGGGACGCATGGGTGCGGGGGATATTAACCCCCGTTCGCCGCCCGGCCCCTACGTCATCTCGGGCTTCGTCTCCCGCATCATGATCGCGGTGACCGCGTCCTTGGGCGGGAGGCCCTCGTACAGGACGCGGTAGACCGACTCGGTGATGGGCATCTCGACGCCGAGCCGGCGCGCCAGCTCGCGGGCGCTCTTCGCGTTCCGGACGCCCTCGGCGACCTGGCCGAGCTCCTGCTGGATCTGCTCGGCCGTCTTCCCCTGCGCGAGCCCGCGGCCGACGGTCCGGTTGCGGGAGAGGTCGGACGAGCAGGTGAGGACGAGGTCGCCGAGGCCGGAGAGGCCCGAGAGCGTGAGCGGGTTCGCGCCCTTGCGGACGGCGAGGCGGGAGATCTCGGCGAGGCCGCGGGTGATGAGCGCGGCGAGGGAGTTCGCCCCGAAGCCGAAGCCGTCGGAGATGCCGGCGGCGATGGCGACGACGTTCTTCACGCACCCGCCGATCTCGGCGCCGACCACGTCGCCCGACGTGTACGGGCGGAAGGTCCGCGTGTGGAAGGCGTCCTGCACCTGCTTCGCGATGCGCTCCCACCGCGCGGCGACCGTGACGGCCGTCGGGAGCCCCTTCGCGACCTCCTTCGCGAACGACGGCCCCGAGAGGACCGCGACGTAGGGGTGGAGCGGCACGGGGAACACGTCCTCGAGCACCTCGCTCATCGTCATGAGCGTCTCGAGCTCGATGCCCTTCGCGACGCAGACGAGGGGCGTCCCCGCGTGCACGTGGCGCTTCGCCTCGATGGCGACCTGCCGGACCGCGTGCGAGGGCACCGCGAGGACGACGAGCTCGGCACCCTCGAGCGCCTTCGCCACGTCCTGCGCGGCGTGCAGCGAGGCGGGGAGCGTGACGCCCGGGAGGTACCGCTCGTTCCGGTGGTTCTTCGAGATGTCCTCGAGGAGCGCGACGTCCTTGTCCCAGGCCATGACGGCGAACCCCTTGCCGGCGAGGAGCGAGGCGAGCGCGGTTCCCCAGGAGCCGGCGCCGAGCACGGTGCAACGCATGGACGATCCTCCCTTCGAGTCGCGACCATCCTACCCGCGGGGCGGCGCCGCGCGTGCCGGAAACGAGCGAGGCCCCCGCCGGGCGACCAGGCGGGGCCTCGAGTGGTACACTCCTCGCGAATATCCGCAGGGGGACCCATGAAGCTCCGGATGCTCGTCGTGGTGCTCGCGCTGCCCCTCCTCGCCTTCGACTGCGGCGGCAAGGAGCCCGAGCGCGATCCGTTCGGCCTGGGCTGCAAGCTCCACGTGGCGGGCGCGGTGTCCGAGGACCTGTGGTGCGTCATGGTGGCGTACGACTACTCCCAGCTTGATCCGCAGCCGCTGGACGAGTGGGTGTTCAAGGTCGTCGCCTACCGCGGCACGATGGAGGTGGGCGCCGGCGTCGGGATGTTCCTCGGCGGCCGGCCCGCGCTCGGCACGCCCTACGGCTGGAGCGGCGCCGTGCGATCGCCGCTGCTCACCGACGGCAGCGCCACGCGCTACGGCGGCTCCTTCCAGGCCGGCGACTACGGTCCGACCCACCTCGCGATGTCGATCGACCAGACCGGCGCGCTCTCTGTCACGTTCACCGCCATCCCGCCCCCCGGCGCCACCGGGGAACAGTCGATCGGCGTGCACGGGAGCCTCATCGCGACGCTTCCTCCGACCGCGAGCGGCGCGGAGGTCACGTTGTCCGCCACCTTCTAGCCCTCACCCGACGGCCGCTGCCACGAGCCGCTCGAACGGCACGGGCCTCGCGGCTGCGAGGGCGAGGACCGAACGGCGGAGCGCGCCGTTCCGCGAGAGCGCGAGGAGCAGGCGCGTCCAGGCCGCGTACGGCCGGAAGCGCCGCCGCCAGGCGTCCTCGTACCCGGCGAGCGCGGCCGCGCTCGCGCCCCGCGCGAGGGCAGCGGGCAGGAGCGCGGCGAGATCGGCCGCGCAGCCGAACGCGAGCGAGAGCCCCTCGCCGGTAATGGCGTCGACGTACCCCGCGGCGTCGCCGAGGAGCACGAGCCGGTCCGCGACCCGGGCGCGGGCGGACTGGGCGAACGGTCCCGCGCCGCGCGGCGCGCTCGCCTCCTCGGCCCCCTCGACCCGCGCCCACACGGCGGGGAAGCGCTCGAGGAGCCCGCGCGTGTCGCCGGAGGCGCCGGGCTCGTAGAGCAGCGCGACGCCGACGCGGGAAGGACCTGCCGGCCAGACGTACGCCTCGGCGCGGGGGCCGAAGTGGACCTCGACGTCCGCCGACCACGGCGCGACCGCGAAGTGCCGGCGGATCCCGTAGCGGCGGCGCCCGCGCGGGGCGAGCGCGAGCCCCTCCCGGCGGCGGGTCGGCGAGTTGAGCCCGTCCGCCGCGACGAGGACGCGCCCGCGGACC
>JAHWYA010000343.1 GCA_020028115.1 Anaeromyxobacter sp. | reverse complement strand
GAACGCCGCCGGGAGCGGCGCGCGGCTCGAGGCGAAGCACGTCGACTCCGCCCTGGCGCTCACCCGGCGCGCCGGGCCGGGACGCATCGCGCTGCCGGCCGGCCTCGAGGCGCGCTGCCGGTACGGCGTCCTCGAGGTGGTGTCGCGCCCGCCGGCCGCGCGGCCCGCCGCGGCGGAGCTCGTCGTCGGTGGGCCGGGGCGCTACGTCCTGCCCTCCCGCGGTACGGTCGACGTCGCCGCGCGGGACGAGGGCGCCGTCCCGTGGCCGCTCTCGCTGCGGAGCCGGCGGCCCGGCGACCGCTTCCGGCCCGAGGGGGGCGCGGGGACGAAGAAGCTGAAGAGCTGGCTCATCGACCGGAAGGTCCCGCTGGAGGCGCGCGACGCCCTCCTCGTCGTGGCGGCGGGCGACCGGGTCCTCGCGGTGCCCGAGCTCGGGGTGTTCGCCGAGGGGCTCGGCCCGTCGGGGGCCGGCCTGATCGTCCGCGTGTCGCCTGAGGGCGGGGGGCCACCGACGGCCTGCAAAAGGGGGGCGGGGCTGTTATAACGGCCTCCGTCCCGGGGGCGCCCGGTCGCCTGCCCGCCGCTCCCGGCGGCAGCGCGGAAGACCGAGCGCGCGCCGCGGGTTCGAACCTGACGAACCGGTTCAACGGAAGGGGTTAGACGGCCTTGCGACAGTCCCACAAGACGGCCCTGCTCTGGGTCTTCCTCATCGTGATGTTCATCGCGCTCTGGCAGCTCTTCCAGCAGCGCGGCCGCGAGGCCAAGACGCTCAACTGGTCGCAGTTCATGACGAAGGTCGAGGCCGGAGAGGTCCGCGAGGTCCAGATCAAGGACCTCGACTACACGGGCACTCTCCGCGACAACACGACCTTCCAGACGACCGGGCCCATCGACGCCTCCGCGACGATCGCCGAGAAGCTGCGCGAGAAGGGCGTCACGATGCAGTTCCAGAAGCCGGAGCAGTCGTCGCTCTGGGTGACGGTGCTGCTCCAGTACCTCCCGCTCGTCTTCCTGTTCCTCCTCTTCTTCTTCTTCATGCGGCAGCTCCAGTCGGGCGGCGGCAAGGCGATGAGCTTCGGCAAGTCGCGCGCGAAGCTCATGACGGAGCACCACAACAAGGTGACGTTTGCCGACGTCGCCGGGATCGACGAGTCGAAGGACGAGCTCGAGGAGATCATCTCCTTCCTGAAGGACCCGAAGAAGTTCACGCGGCTCGGCGGCCGGATCCCGAAGGGCGTCCTGCTCATGGGGCCCCCGGGCACCGGAAAGACGCTCCTCGCGCGCGCCGTCGCGGGCGAGGCGGGCGTCCCGTTCTTCTCGATCTCCGGCTCGGACTTCGTCGAGATGTTCGTCGGCGTCGGCGCCTCGCGCGTCCGCGACCTCTTCGAGCAGGGGAAGAAGAACGCGCCCTGCATCATCTTCATCGACGAGATCGACGCCGTCGGGCGGCACCGCGGCGCGGGGCTCGGCGGCGGGCACGACGAGCGCGAGCAGACGCTGAACCAGCTCCTCGTCGAGATGGACGGGTTCGAGTCGAACGAGGGCGTGATCCTCATCGCCGCAACGAACCGCCCCGACGTCCTCGATCCGGCCCTGCTGCGCCCCGGCCGCTTCGACCGGCGGATCGTCGTCCCGCGCCCCGACCTCAACGGGCGGCTCGGGATCCTCAAGGTCCACACGAAGAAGACCCCCCTCGACGCGACGGTCGACCTCCTCCAGATCGCGCGCGGCACGCCCGGCTTCTCCGGGGCCGACATCGAGAACCTCGTCAACGAGGCGGCGCTCTACGCCGCGCGGCGCAACAAGGAGCGGCTCGCGCTCGACGACTTCGAGTTCGCGAAGGACAAGGTGATCATGGGCACCGAGCGGCGCTCCATGTTCATCTCGGAGAAGGAGAAGCGCACGACGGCGGTCCACGAGGCGGGCCACGCGCTCGTCGCGAAGATCATCCCCGGCACCGATCCGCTCCACAAGGTCACGATCATCCCCCGCGGCCGCGCGCTCGGCCTCACGCAGCAGCTGCCGCAGGAGGACCGGCTCAACATCAACCAGGAGTTCGCGCTCAACCAGGTCGCGATCCTGATGGGCGGCCGGATCGCCGAGGAGATCGTCTTCGATCAGAAGACCACCGGCGCCGGGAACGACATCGAGGTCGCGACGAACCTCGCGCGCTCCATGGTGTGCGAGTGGGGCATGTCGAACCTCGGTCCGCTCGCCTTCGGCAAGAAGGAGGGCGAGGTCTTCCTCGGCCGGGAGATGTCCGCGGTCCAGAGCTTCTCCGAGCAGACGGCGCGGGAGATCGACGCCGAGATCCACCGGATCGTGTTCGAGCAGTACGCCCGGGCGAAGAAGGTCCTCCTCGAGCACCGGCCCGTCCTCGACCGGATCGCGGACGCGCTCATCGAGTACGAGACCCTCGACGCCGCGGACGTGGACGTCCTCGTCGCGGGCGGCGCCATCTCGCGGCCGCCGCCGCCGAAGCCGCTCGCCACCGCGGTCGCCGAAAAGAAGAAGGCCGGGATGTCGGAGCCGGCCGGGTTGCCGGCGGTCGGCAAGGCGTAGGCGTGAGCGCGTCGTGAAGCTCCGGATCGGGGCCAGGCTCTTCGAGGGGCCTGGCCCCTTCCTCATGGGGATCGTGAACGCCACGCCGGACTCGTTCTCCGACGGGGGGCGGTTCCTCGACCCCGCCGCGGCCGTCGACCAGGCGTCGCGGCACGCCGACGAGGGCGCCGACCTCGTCGACGTGGGCGGGGAGTCGACCCGCCCCGGCGCGCCGCCGGTGCCCGCGGACGAGGAGATCCGCCGGGTCGTCCCGATCGTCGAGCGGCTCCGCGCGCGCGGGTTCCCGCTCCCGATCTCCGTCGACACGTCGAAGGGGGCCGTCGCGCGGGCGGCGCTCGCCGCCGGCGCCGACCTCGTGAACGACGTCTCCGGGCTCGCCGACCCGGACCTCGGCCGCGCCGTCGCGGAGGCGCGGGTGCCGGTCGTCCTCATGCACACGCGCGGGACGCCCGCCGACATGCAGGCGCGGGCGGTGTACGCCGACGTGATGGGCGAGGTCGTGGCGGAGCTCCGCGAGGTCCTCGCGCGCGCCGCCCGGGCGGGCATCGACCTCGGGGCGGTGGTCCTCGACCCAGGCCTCGGCTTCGCGAAGACGGCGGAGCAGAGCGTCGAGCTCCTCGCGCGCATCGGGGAGCTGCGGGCGCTCGGCCGGCCGCTCCTCGTCGGGCCGTCGCGCAAGAGCTTCATCGGGAAGCTCACCGGCGCGCCCGTCACCGACCGGGTCCCGGGCACGATCGCGGCGGTCGTCGCGTGCGTCCTCGCCGGGGTCGAGCTCCTGCGCGTCCACGACGTCGCCCCCTGCCGGCAGGCGGCCCTCGTCGCCGCCGCGCTGCGGGACGCCCGCCCCCTCCCCAGCCCCGCTCCGCGGGGCGGCTGAGATCCGGGGACGAGCCCCCTCCGGCCGGGACCGCGCTAGACTGCGCCCTCCTCCCTAGTCTTCCCCGAACCGATGGCCACCCGCGAGAACACGATGAAGAGCCCCCGTGCCGTGACCCCGATCGCCGCCGCGCGCGTCCGACCGACGCGGAACGAGGTGCGGCCAGCACCCGCCGCCGCGGGCGCGAGCGCGACGCGCCGGCTGTTCGGAACGGACGGCGTGCGCGGCGTCGCGAACGTGCACCCGATGACCGCGGAGATGGCG
>JAHWYA010000342.1 GCA_020028115.1 Anaeromyxobacter sp. | reverse complement strand
GACCGCCCGCGGATCGACGCCCACCTCGCCGAGCGCGGCGAGGAGCGCGGCGAGCTCGTCCTTCCGCACGACCGCGACCAGGAGCTCCGTCTTGCCGTCGCGGACGCCAAGCGGCTGCCAGTCCCACGCGACGTCGGCCAGGTCGAACGGGATCTGCCCCTCGACCTCGAACCCGACGGTCTGCTCGATCCGGCGCGGGTCGGTGAAGGGGAGGTTCACGATGGTCGTCGAGCCGCCCGTGCCGGGGAAGGCGACGACCGCCGCGTCGTGCGACCACCCGTGCGTGGCGAGGAGCGACGCCACCGCCGAGGCGTGGCGCCCGGGCCCGGGCGCGCCGTCGGGGAGCGGGGTGCGCGCCGCGTCGAGGACGGCCCACCCGCGGAAGGTGCTCTCGAGGAGCACGGCCTTCACCGCGCTCGCGCCGAGGTCGAGGCCGAGGATCCGCTGCGCCATTCCTACTCCTCCCGCCAGTGGACGAGCCGCCCGGGGGCGGCGATCGGGGTGCCCGGGGGCGTCTGCTCGAGCCACACCACCGCGTCGATGGACGACTTGACCGCGCCCGCCGTGCCGCTCGCGCGGATGCGGAACGCCGTGGACTTGTCGGTGAAGGGGCTGTTCTGGTTGTCGGCGAGCAGGCCGGCGTTGACGCGGACGTTGAGCCCCTCGACGATCGTGCCGAAGTCCTTCGCCGAGTAGGACAGGATCCCGCCGAGCGTCAGCTTGAAGATCGCCTCCTGCAGCCGGTCGGCGAACTCGGGGGTGAAGAGCGCCGCCTGCGTGGGCGGGTCCGCGATCGACCGCGCGTTCTGGACGAGGCGCTGCTTGTCGAGGTCGTTCAGGTTCCGCTTCGCGTCGCGCGGCATGTACACGGTGAGCGCGTCGCCGAACGCGGCCATGAAGGCGTCGGAGACCCCCGCCACGAGGTAGAGCTCGTCGAGCGAGTCGAGGCGGGCGTTCTTCGCGCGGTAGCGGTCCTCGCCGCGGTCGTACGGCTGGTTCTCGTCGCCGAAGGCCTCGACGAACGGGGGCTGGCCCGGGAGCATGCCGCAGCTCGGGCCGGAGCCGGCGGCGACCACGAGCTCGGAGGTCTTCTCGTCGTCGTCCACCCAGTCGCGGAGCCGGACGAGGAGGTCCTCGCGGGTGGAGCGGAGGCCGCCGGCGTCCTCGCGGTCGAAGAGCGCGTCGTAGCGCGCCTCGCAGACGAGCTGGTAGAGCGCCTGGGTCTGCAGCCAGAGCTTGCGGTCGCCGGTCTTCACGAACGCGTCGAGCTGCACGTTCACCTTGCGCCCCTCGTCCTCGATCTTCGCCTCGAAGGAGGGCGCGCGCGCGCCCTGCGGGCCGTGCGGGGACGCGGCCTGGGGTGGCCCCCCGCCGGGGAAGAGCCCGCTCACGAGCTCCGGGCCGACCGGCACGAGCGACCAGATCTGGAACTTCGGCACCGCGGCGCCGAGCCCCTGGCCGCGGGCCTCGAGCTGCTGCTGGAAGGAGAGGACGAGGCGGGACAGCGCGACGCCGCTCCGCGCGAGGTACTCCGCCCGCAGCTCGTCCCGCGCGTTCGCCGCGATCTGGAGCGACACCTGGCTCGTGTACGCGAGGTCGACCGCGACCGCGGTGAGGACCGCCACCGAGACCATCGTCGTGAGGAGCGCCGCGCCGCGCTCGGCCGTCGACCGGGGGCTCACGGGTTCGGTCCGATCGGCTTGCGCAGCTCGATCCGCGCCTCGGTGGCGAACTTCTCCGTCCGGCGGTCCGCGAGCGCCATCTCGAGCTCGATCCGCACCCGCTGCGGGAGCTCCTTCTCGTGCTCGGGCGAGCGGGTCGTCCACTCCCGGACCCAGTCCTTCCGCTTCGCGTCCCAGTACTCGAACCGGAGCGAGACGATGCGGTCCGCGACGAGGTCGCGCTGGCCGCCGCGGTCCGGCTCGTCGTCGATCCGCGTCTTCTCGCGGCGGAACAGCGCGCGCTCGCCCGAGCGCTCCGGATCGGAGTCGAGGACGTACTCGACCACGGCCTGGTCGGACTCCCGCACGTCGCGGTAGAGGCGGGTGTGGGCGAGCGTCGTGAAGAGCACCTCGTCCTCGCGCCCGACGAACAGGGTCAGCGGCTCGCGGTGGCGGTTCGAGTTCCAGTTCTCGGACAGGTACGCCATCGAGAGCTCGCGCCGCATCCGCCCGAGCGCGACGCGCGCCGCGGCGTAGCGCTCGTCCTGCTCGCGCGCGACCTCCGAGGCGCGGTCGAGCGACCGGAGCGAGCCGATGGTCATCGCCGCCATCGCCGCGGTGATGCCCATGGCGATGAGCACCTCGACGAGCGTGAAGCCCCGGGCGCGCACGTCAGCGCTCCTCGGGTTCCAGCACGACGAGGTGGGTGACGACGTCGAACGACTCCGGCGCCGCGCCGCCCTGCCAGGTGACGGTGAGCCGGACCTCGCGCACGCCCTTCTTCAGCTGCTCGCCGATCTGGGTGAGGAGCTGCTGGATCGTCGCCGTGATCACGGCCTGGATCGGAGCGAGCTGGGGCGCCTGGTCCGGCGGCGGCAGCAGGTCCTGGAGCTTCTTCCCGCCGGCGAGCGCCGCGAGCACCGCGTCCGGCCCGAGCTCGACGCTCGGACGGCGCACCTCGACCTTCCAGCTCACCTCGGGGTGGCCCTCCGCCTCGAAGGTGCCGTCGTCCGTCTCGTCGAAGTCGCGGAAGCCCTTCCGCTCGAACTGCGACTGGAGCTCCACCATCTTCCCGCGCGCGAGGAGCGTCGCGACGTCGAGCTGCCGCGCGCGCACGTGGTTCCGGAGCGCCCCGCCGACGACGTCGGAGATCGCGACGAGCGAGGCGGCGAGGATCGCGAGCGCGACCATCACCTCGAGCAGCGTGAATCCACGGCGACCTGGACCTGGACCTGGTCCTCGACCTTGACCTGGACCTGGACCTCGACGGTGAAGGGAGAACGTCACTCCTTCACCTCCACCGGGCCGTTCACGACCCGCGCCCGCCCGGTGAACGGCTCGACGACGATGGAGTAGACGTTCGAGCCGTCCACCACCGGCACGACCGCCCGCTGCGCCCGGCCGCCCGGGAAGAAGTAGACGTAGGCCGTGCCGGTCCCGGCGTCGTCGCGCCCCTCCACGTGGATCTTCCCGAACCCCGCCTTCCCGGGCAGCTCGCGCCTCGCGACGAGCCGGTCCGAGAACGCGCCGAAGCGGGTCTTCGCGAGGAGGCGCCGCGTCTCCGCGTCCTTCTCGTCGGAGAAGCGGGAGGCGAGCTCCTCGTCGTCCTCCCGCGCGCGCGGGTCCTTCTCGATCGTGGCGGCGCCCTCGGCGCACTCCGCCCACCAGGTGCGGGTGGCCGGATCGAGCGCGAGGCGGCACGTCGCGCGCCGGAGCGCGGCGGTGTCGAAGAGGTAGCGCATCCCGCCGGCGAGCCGGCCGGCGGCCTCGCGGGCGTTCGCGCCGGTGAGGCTGCCGAGCGCGGGCGCGGCGAGGCCGGCGAGGAGGACGATGATGCCGACCACCACGATCAGCTCGATGAGCGTGAAGCCCCCTTCCCTGCCCCGCTTCGCGGGGCGGTGGAGATCCGGGGACAAGCCTCGCTCGCTGTGCCGCGCGCCCCGCATCGCGTCAGAAGTTCACGACGTCCGCGTTCTCGCCCTCGCCGCCCGGCTGGCCGTCGGCGCCGTAGGACTTCACGTCGAACGCGTCGGGGTGGGCCTG
>JAHWYA010000341.1 GCA_020028115.1 Anaeromyxobacter sp. | reverse complement strand
AGAGAGCTTCCCCGCGGACGTGAGCTGGATCGCGGCGTCCTTCTTCGGCGAGACGGCCACCACGGCGCCCGGCGTGTTCGCCTTCTGCCACCCGTCCGGCAGGTCGAGCCGGAACTTCAGCTCCGGGTGGAGGAACGCGTTCCCCTGGAAGAACCCCTGGCGCGGGTCCTCGCCGTAGGGCATCCCGCTCACCGTCGCGAGGAACTCGTCGCGATCGACGGTCAGCTGGGCGGCGTCCTTCACCGTGGCGGCGCGCTCCGCGGCCTTCTTCGCGCGGTCGCCGGGATCGGGGTGCGTGGAGAGCCACCCCGGGACGCGTCCCTGCCCCGCCGCCGCGCTGGAGCGCTCGAGGGTCACGAACATCTTCTCCATCTCCCGCGGGTCGTACCGCTGGGCGACCATGTACTTGAACCCGAGCTCGTCCGCCTGCCGCTCGGCGTCGCGCCCGAACTTCAGGAACAGGAGCTGGAACCCGGCGCCGGCGACCTGCCCGGCCGCCGCGACCTCCGGGCTCAGGATCGAGCCGATCCCGAGGCCGAGCTGCGCGAGCTGCGCCTTCGAGAGCTGGTCCACCGAGTGCCGCGCGGTGATGTGGCCGATCTCGTGACCCAGGACGCTCGCGAGCTCCGCCTCCGAGTTCATGTGCGTCAGGATCCCGCGGGTGACGAAGACGGGACCGCCCGGGAGCGCGAACGCGTTCACGGCCGGATCGTCGAGCACGGTGAACGACCAGGGCAGGTTCGGCCGCTCCGACGCGGCGGCGATCCGCTTCCCGATCCCCTCGACGTAGGCCTGGACCTTCGGGTCGGGGTAGCGGCCCATCTGCTCGGTCACCTGCTGGGCCGACTGCTGCCCGAGCTCGATCTCCTGCTTCTCGGAGACGAGGGCGAGCTGACGCTTCCCCGTGACGGGGTTCCGGGCGCAGGCCGCGGCGGCGGCGAGGAGCACGGCGAGTCGGGCGGCGCGAGCGGGCATGGCGTGGAGTCCCCCGGAGGTGAGACGCATCCGCGCGGCGTCCATTCAACTCGTCGTCGCGCCCTCCAAAGTTAGGGCCCGGAAGCTCCCCCGGGGATCCCGGCGAGGGGCCGACCGCGCGGAGCCCGCCCGGGCGGGGCTTCCGCCTGCCTTAACGGTGGGTGCGGTGCCGGAGCCGTGAGGCCGCCCTCGACCCACGACGAGATGCGCGCGAGCGGGTAGCGCCGCGCGTCGCGCGCGAGCGTCGCCGCGACGGTCGCCCGCACCCCGGCTGCGATCTGGGCCGACCGTGCGCCGTCGGTGAGCACGCCCCGCGGGTTCCCGATGCGGACCGGCGGGTGGAACACCACGCGCCAGCGCGCCGGCAGCGGCAGGAGCGAGAGCGGCAGGCCGAACGCCGAGCCGACGAGCGGCTCGAGGAGCCTCACCGTCCAGGCCACCGGCAAGCACTCCTCGCCGCCGAGGACCGCGACGGGCACGATCGGCAGATCGAGGGCCGCCGCGACGCGCACGAAGCCGCGGTTCCACGGGCGCATCCGGTAAGCCTCCCAGAACGGCTTCGTGTTCCCTGGGACGCCCTCCGGGAAGAAGCCGCAGGCGCGGATCCGCGCGGGCAGCCGCTCCGGGCGCCGGAACCAGGACGACGGCACCGCGCCAACGCGCCGGATGAACGGCCCGACCACCGGCAGCGCGAGCGCCGCCTCGGCGGTCGCGAAGAACGGCGTGCGGCACGGTCCGAGGGCGCGGCGAATCGCGAGCCCGACGAAGAAGGCGTCGAGCGGGAACCAGCCCGAGTGGTTCTGCGCGAACACGGCGCGGCCGTCCGCCGGGACGTGCTCGGACCCCTCGACCTCGAACGAGAAGTAGCGCGCGCGGATGAGCCGCTCGACGAGCGGGACGAGCTTCTCCTCCCACAGCATGTCGTCGATCTCGGGGACGGCGTCCCACGGCGGCGCGGCGACCATTCTCTCCACGGGGCTCCCCTCCAGAGCCACTCTCGCATCGGGTCCACCGCGGGTCTGCGACCTGGTTGGACCGATTCCCGTGTCAAGCCGGCGAAGCCACGCCACGATCGCTCGCGCCCGGCCGAGGGTGACGCGATCGAGGGCGCCCTCGCATGAGTTTCACCCGCAGCGCGTGGCAGTAAGAGTGCACGCTTGCGGACGGACGGTGCGTCCGCCGGCGCCGCGCCGGAACCGGCGAACAGCGGAGGTCCCCTTGAGATCGTCGTCATCGACGAAGTGGTTGCGGGTCGTCGTGCTCCTGTTCTTCCCCGCGGGCGCCCTGGGCGCCGCCCGCGCCGAGCCGGACGAGCTCCGGATCGTGTGCCTGTCGAGCCGCCCGGACATGGTCACCGGCGGTGACGCGCTCGTCCGCGTCGCCGTGCCGCGCGCCGTCGCGCTCGAGAGCGTCTCGATGACGCTGAACGGCGCCGCGGTCACGCGCCCGCTCCTCCAGGACGTCGGCGCGCACACGCTCACCGTCCTGCTCGACGGCCTCGTGCCCGGCGAGAACCGGCTCGTCGCGCGGGCGAGCGGCGCCGAGGCTGGCGGCGAGCTCGAGCTCGTGAACCATCCGAAGGAAGGCCCGGTGTTCTCGGGCCCGTACCAGACGCCGTTCGCGTGCGAGACCGATCGCCTCGCGATCCCGGGGCTCGGCGGCGAGAAGCTCCCGGCCACGACCCCCACGCAGTGCTCGCTCCCCGCGCCGGTCGTCCGGCACTTCTACGCGACGACGCCGGCCGGAGCCTTCAAGCAGTGGCCGGGCGGGCAGGACGATCCCGCCGACCTCCGCAGGATCCCCGACCCGCGGGGCGGGAGCGCGTCCGTGCCGTACATCGTCCGGGTCGAGCTCGGGACCGCGGACCGCGGCGTCTACACCTTCATGGTCCTGCACGATCCGCGGAGCGAGCCGGAGCCGGCGTTCGACCGCCGCCCGCGCTCGTGGACCGGCCGGCTCTGGTACCTGTTCGGCACCGGCTGCAACGGCGGCTGGTACCACCAGGGCCACATCGCGCCATTCGTGAGCGAGCCCGCGAACGCCACGGGCACGCTGCTCCCGGGCGTGAACTACCCGCTGATGCGAGGGTACGTGGTCGCGTCCTCGACGCTGAACGACAACGGCACGAACTGCAACGACGTCGTCGCCGCCGAGGCGGCGATGATGACGAAGGAGCGGTTCATCGAGGAGTTCGGGCCGCCGAGGTACACGATCGCGTTCGGGCTCTCGGGCGGCGCGGTCCAGCAGCAGATGATCGCGGACAACTACCCCGGTCTCGTCGACGGGCTCGTGCCCGGCGGCAGCCTCCCCGACGCGCTCTCGTACGATGTGTTCCGGGACGTGTACCTGCTCGAGACCTACTTCGACGCGCACCCCGGTGCCTGGACGGCGGAGGCGAAGGCTGCCGTCGCGGGCCTCGCGGCGTGGCGCGTCGACAACATCGCGCCCGCCGGGACGGGCGTCGACCCGAGGTTGAACTGCCCCGACACGGTCGCGGCGAGCGACGTCTACGATCCAGTCACCAACCCGGGCGGCCTCCGCTGCGACTTCTACAGCGCCTTCCGCAACGTGTACGGGGTGGATCCGCACACCGGGTTCGTCCGGCGCGCCTTCGACAACGTCGGCGTGCAGTACGGCCTCGCGGCGCTCAACGAGAACGCTCGCAATCCTCGGGCCGGCATCACCAAGGCGCAGTTCCTCGACCTGAACGAGGGCGTCGGCGGGTTCGACG
>JAHWYA010000340.1 GCA_020028115.1 Anaeromyxobacter sp. | reverse complement strand
CGGGCGCGAGCGTCTCCCGCGTCGTCCGGCGCCCGAAGGCGCCGGACGACGGTGCTGGGCGCCGGACGACGGTGCTCAATGCCGGAAGTGGCGCATCCCGGTCGCGACCATGGCGATGCCCGCCTGGTCCACCGCCGCGATCACCTCGGCGTCGCGCATCGAGCCGCCCGGCTGGATGATGGCGGTCGCGCCGGCCTTGATGATCTCCTCCACGCCGTCCTTGAACGGGAAGAACGCGTCGGAGCCGACCGAGGAGCCGCGCACGTCGAGCTGCGCCTTCATCACCGCGGTCTTCACCGACTCGACCCGGCTCGTCTGGCCGCCGCCGATCGCGACGGTCTGGTCGCCCTTCGCGAACACGATGGCGTTCGACTTCACGTGCTTCACGACCTTCCACGCGAAGAGGAGGTCCTTCCACTCCTGCTCGGTCGGGGGCCGCTTCGACATCACCTTGCAGTCCTCGCGCCGGATCGACCCCAGGTCGCGGTCCATCACGAGGAGGCCGCCCGGGATCGAGCGGAGCTCGCGGAGGTCCTCCGGCGCGCGCTTCCAGCTCGCGCGCGGCTCGCCGAGGCGCGGCGCCTCGAGGAGGCGCAGGTTCTTCTTCACCGCGAGGCCGGCGCGGGCGCCCTCCTCGTACGACGGCGCGATGACGCACTCGAGGAAGAGGCTCGAGAGCTCGAGCGACGCCGCGAGGTCGACGGGCCGGTTGAGCGCGACGATGCCGCCGAAGGCGGACACCGGGTCGCAGGCCCGGGCGCGGGCGAAGGCCTCCGCGACGGTGGCGCCGAGCGCGACGCCGCACGGGGTGTTGTGCTTGATGATGACGCAGGCGGGGGTCTCGTACTCCTTCACCGCCGCGAGCGCCGCCTCGAGATCGAGGAGGTTGTTGTAGCTGAGCTCCTTGCCCTGGAGCACCTTCGCGAACGCGACCGTCGGCTCCTCCGGCTCGCGCCCCGCCCGGTAGACCGCGCCGGCCTGGTGCGGGTTCTCGCCGTACCGGAGATCGGAGACCTTCGTGTAGACCGCCGCGAGGGTCGCCGGGAACTTCGCCGGCGCCGCGTCCTGCGTCTCGCGCGCGGTGAGGTACTCGGAGATCGCGGCGTCGTAGGCGGCGGTGTGGGCGAACGCCTTCTTCATGAGCCGGAAGCGCGTCGCGTCGGACAGCGCGCGCGATCCCTCGAGCTCGGCGGCGATCGCGTCGTAGTCCGCGGGGTCGACGACGACGCCCACGTGCGCCGAGTTCTTCGCGGCGCTCCGGACCATCGTCGGCCCGCCGATGTCGATCTCCTCGACGCAGTCGGCGAACGGCTTCCCGGCGGCGACCGCCTGGCGGAACGGGTACATGTTCACCACGACGAGATCGATGGGCGGGATGTCCCGCGCCTTGACGTCCGCCTCGTCGGAGGCGAGACCGCGCCGGTAGAGGATGCCGCCGTGGACGCGGGGGTGGAGCGTCTTCACGCGGCCGCCCAGGATCTCGGGGGCCTTCGTGAAGTCGCCGACCGAGACGACCGGGACCCCGGCGTCGGCGAGCGCCTTCTGCGTGCCGCCGGTGGAGAGGAGCTCGACGCCCAGGGCGGCGAGGCGGCGAGCGAACGGGACGAGACCGGTCTTGTCCGAGACGGACACGAGGGCGCGGCGGACCATGGAAGGGCACCTCCGAAAAGGCTGCCCTTCTAGCCCTCTCCGCGCCCTCTTTCAAGCGACGCGAAGCACCGACGCGTCGCGCCTTCGGGCGCGACGCGGAGCGGGGATCGTCCGGGCTCGCGGAGACGTGCGTGGAACCGGGCCGCGTACCCGGTCGTCGTTTCGACCTCAGGGGCGAGCTCCCTACAGCTCGTCGTCGAGGCCGGAGGGCGGCGGGATCCGGGGCTCGTCCTCGGCGATGGCGCGCAGCTTGAGGAGCCCGCGGGTCTCGACCTGGCGGATGCGCTCGCGGGTGAGGTTCATGATCGTCCCCACCTCCTCGAGCGTGATGCCGCCGCGGTCCGCGACGTCGAGGGCGCAGGTGTCGGCGAGCTCCCAGACCTCCTTGTCCGGGAAGTTCAGCTTGATCGACCCGGTCGACGGGTTCACGTCGAGGTAGAGGTGGTGCTTGCACGAGATGAACATGCACGGCCGCACCGCGGTCGCGCAGTCGGCGCGCGACCTCGGCCGCGCCGCCTCGATCTCCCGGATGGTCGCGTCGAGCTCGGGATCGACGAGCCCGAAGGCCCGCTGACGCCGCAGCTCCCGCGCGATCTCCTTGCGCGACATCGTCTTCGAACGCCGACGCCCGCGCTTCCCGTCCGCGTCGAGCCCCTCGGCCGGCTCCGCCGTCTCGGGCTGCCCCACCGGCTCCGCGCTCCGCCTCGCCTCGCTCATCCCCTGCCCTCCGTTCCCACCCCGGGCGCCCCGTGCGCCCACGCCATCCCACAGGCGCCGGGCCGGCGCCCCGGTCGCTAACCGACGCCGGCGATCTCCGGCGTCACCGTCGCGACCGCTCCACCCACCTTCTCGAGCCGCTCGAGGGCGCGGCGCGCCTCGCGCTCCGCCCGCACGAGCTCCTCCTCGAACTGCCTGCGGCGCGGGTGCTCCCGCGCCTTCCTCCCGAGGTCCTGCACGAGCTCCGCGAGCCCCTTCTCGACGTCCTCGAGCCTGTTCGCGACCGTGACGAAGCTGCCGCGGATGTCCTCGACGGTGTAGCCCTCGGCCATCATCCGCTTGATGACCGCGATGCGGCGCACGACGGACACCGGGTAGAGCCCGGTCGAGCCGGTGTGCTTGCCCTTGCGGCCGACGCGCCGGCTCCGCGGCAACAGCCCGACCTGGACGTACTTCCGGAACGTCGACGCCGAGAGCCGCGCGCCCTTGGACTCGAACAGCCGGACGACCTCGCCGCTCGTGATGCCGGCGGCCCGCTCGCGCTCGACGCGCTCGATCTCGGTCTGATCCATGTAATCCATTCGATCTATCGCTTCTTAATCTTCCATCGAAAACTTGATTTTAACGATAGTGCATTGAGTGGAGTACGTCAACGGCAAACGGGGTCGTTCCCGCGGGACACGGGCGGCGGTCGGGGCTGGACGGGAGGCGACTCGTCTACGCGCCGCCGGCGGCGGCGCGCGGCGCGCGAGGAGCGGAGCGGCGGGCTACGGGAGGAAGCGCTTCGTGCGGACGCCCGCGTCCACGCGGACGACCTGCCGGACGCGCGTGGCGCCCTTCACCTCGGCGACGAGCTCGTGCTCGCCGGCGGGGAGCCGCACCTCGAGGGGAGCCTCGCCCAGGCGGTGGCCGTCGACGAGCACGCTCCCCCAGGGACTCACGATGACGCCGAGGATCCCCTGCCCGCTGCGGCGGGGCGGGAGGGGAAGGCTGTCGACGACGGCGACGAGCGGCTTCGGGCCGGCGTCCTTCGACTTCGCGTCACCTGCGGTGACGCTACGCTCAGGACGAACGGGGGCCGGGGCCGGGGCCGGGGCCGGGGTCGAGGTCGAGGTCGAGGTCGGGGTCGAGGTCGGGGTCGAGGTCGAGGTCGGGGTCGAGGTCGAGGTCGAGGTCGAGGTCGAGGTCGAGGTCGGGGTCGCGGTCGCGGTCGCGGTCGTGGTCGTGGACGTGGACGGCTTCACCGCGATCGCCGCCATTCCCCCGGCTGCCACGATCGCCGCCGCGCCGAGCACCACCCTCCTCCGCCGCGCCGGCGCCCGGACGGCGGCGGTGCGCG
>JAHWYA010000026.1 GCA_020028115.1 Anaeromyxobacter sp. | reverse complement strand
CCCGCGACCGGGGCCGCCGGCCGCTCGTACCTCGGCGCGAGGGAGCAGCCCGCCCCGAGCAGGAGGGCCGCCGCGGCGGCCACCCGGGGGCTACGCATGGACGGCGTCCCTCGCCGCCGCGAGGCGGCGGGCCTCCTCGTCCTCGTCGGCGCGCGCGTCCACGTCCGCGTCGTTCGCCTCGCGGCGGGGCGGCGGGCCCGAGCGCCGGGCGATGAGCGCGAAGAAGAGCGGCACGAACAGGATCGCGAGGACGGTCGCGGAGAGCATGCCGCCGATGACGGCGGTGCCGATGGCGATCTGCCCGCCCGCGCCGGCGCCGCGCGCGATCGCGAGCGGGAGGACCCCGAGCACGAAGGCGAGCGAGGTCATGAGGATCGGGCGGAGGCGCATCCGCGCCGCCTGCAGCGCCGCGTCGACGACGCGCATCCCCCGCTCGTGCAGCTCCTTCGCGAACTCCACGATGAGGATCGCGTTCTTGGCGGAGAGGCCGACGGTGGTGAGCAGGCCGACCTGGAAGAAGACGTCGTTGGAGAGGCCGCGGACGAGCGTCCCGAGCACGGCGCCGAGCACGCCGAGCGGCACGACCAGCATGACCGAGAGCGGGATCGACCAGCTCTCGTAGAGCGCCGCGAGGCAGAGGAACACGACGAGGAGCGAGATGGCGTAGAGCGCCGGGGCGTTCGCGCCGGAGATCCGCTCCTCGTACGAGAGGCCGGACCACTCGAACCCGACGCCGGCCGGGAGGTCCTTCACGATCGCCTCCATCGCCGCCATCGCGTCGCCGGAGCTGCGGCCGGGCCCGGGCTCGCCCTGGATCGCGATCGACGGGATGCCGTTGAAGCGCTCGAGCTTCGGCGAGCCGAAGCTCCAGCGGCTCGTCGCGATCGAGGAGAACGGGACCATCTCGCCCTGCCGGTTCCGGACGAACCAGCGGCCCAGGTCCTCCGGGCTCATCCGGAACGGCGCGTCCGCCTGCATGAAGACCCGCTTCGTGCGCCCCTTGTCGAGGAAGTCGTTCACGTACGCGACGCCCCAGGTCGAGGCGAGGGTCTGGTTCACGTCGGCGAGCGAGACGCCCAGGGCGGTCGTCTTCTGCTGGTCGACGTCGACGTTGAACTGCGGCGTGTCCTCCAGGCCCGACGGGCGGACCTTCGCGAGGCGCGGGTCCTTGCGGGCCGCCTCGAGGAGCTTGCCGCGCGCCGCCATGAGCGCGTCGTGGCCGAGGTTGCCGCGGTCCTGCAGCTGCAGCTCGAAGCCGTTCGCGTTGCCGAGCTCGGTCACCGCGGGCGGCGTGAAGACGAAGACGTTTGCCTCCTTGACGGAGCCGAGCGCGCCCTGCACCCGCGCCGCGACGGCGCTCGCGCGGAGGCGCTCCGCGCGGCGCTGGTCCCAGGGCTTGAGCCGCACGAACGCGACGCCCGCGTTCTGCCCGCGCGAGCCGAAGTTGAAGCCCGCGATGGACATCACCGACTCGACGGCGTCCTTCTCCTCGGTGAGCAGGTGGTTCGAGATCCGGTCGAGCGTCTTCTTCGTCATCTCGAGCGTGCTCCCCGGCGGGAGCACGATCTGCCCGTACATGAGCCCCTGGTCCTCCTGCGGGAGGAACCCGGTGGGCAGCCGCCCGAACAGCACCGCCAGGACCGCGACGAGGACGCCGTAGCCGATCATCCCGCGCACCCGGCGGCGGACGAGCACCTCGATGACGCGCTGGTACCGCCCGGCGCCCCGGTCGTAGGTCCGGTTGAACCACCCGAAGAAGCCCTTCCTCGCGTGGCCCTGCCCCTTCTCGACCGGCTTCAGGATCGTCGCGCACAGCGCGGGGGTGAGCGTCAGCGCGACGAGGACGGAGAGCGCCATCGCCGAGACGATCGTGATCGAGAACTGCCGGTAGATGACGCCCACCGAGCCGCCGAAGAACGCCATGGGCACGAACACCGCGGCGAGGACGAGCGCGATGCCGACGAGCGCGCCGGTGATCTGGCGCATCGACTTGTGGGTCGCCGCCTTGGGCGGCAGCCCCTCCTCGCTCATCACCCGCTCCACGTTCTCCACGACGACGATCGCGTCGTCGACGAGGAGCCCGATGGCGAGCACCAGGCCGAACATCGTCAGCGTGTTGATGCTGAACCCGAACGCCGCGAGGACGCCGAACGTGCCGAGGAGCACGATCGGGACGGCGATGGTGGGGATGAGCGTCGCCCGGAAGTTCTGGAGGAAGAGGAACATCACGAGGAACACGAGGACGATCGCCTCGAGGAGCGTCTTCACGACCTCCTCGATGGAGAGGCGGACGAACGGGGTCGTGTCGACCGGGTAGACGACCTTCAGCCCCGGCGGGAAGAACTTCGCGAGCTCGTCCACCCGGTCGCGGACCGCGTTCGCGGTCTGCAGCGCGTTCGCGCCGGCGGCGAGGCGGACGCCGATGCCGGACGACGGGCTGCCGTTGATGAAGGTCTCGATCTCCGAGTTCTCGCCGGCGAGCTCGACGCGGGCGACGTCCGCGAGCCGCACCTGCGAGCCGTCCGGGTTCACCCGGAGCAGGATCGCGGCGAACTGCTCCGGGGTCTGGAGCCGGGTCTGCGCGGTGATGGTCGCGGTGAGCCGCTGGCCCTCCACCGCCGGGAGGCCGCCGAGCTGGCCCGCCGACACCTGCGCGTTCTGCGCCTGGACCGCCTGCTGCACGTCGAGCGGCGTCAGCCGGTACTTCGTGAGGCGGTCGGGGTTGAGCCAGATCCGCATCGCGTACGCGGAGCCGAAGGTGTTCACCTCGCCGACGCCGGAGACGCGGCTGATCTGGTCCTGCAGCGACGAGTACGCGTAGTCGGAGATGTCGTTGCGGGTCATCGACCCGTCCTCGGAGACGAGGCCGATGATGAGCAGGTAGTTCGAGACCGACTTCGCGACGCGCACGCCCTGGCGCTGCACCTCCTGCGGGAGCTGCGGCATCGCGAGCTGCAGCTTGTTCTGCACCTGCACCTGCGCGATGTCCGGGCTCGTCCCGGCGTCGAAGGTGAGGGTCACCTGCGCGTTGCCCGCGGAGTCGGACTGCGACGCCATGTAGCGCAGGTGGTCGAGCCCGTTCATGCGCTGCTCGATGACCTGCGTGACCGTGTCCTCGAGCGTCTTCGCCGACGCGCCCGGGTAGGTCGCGTACATGCTGATCTGCGGCGGCGCGATGGCGGGGTACTGCGAGATCGGCAGCCCGAAGATCGAGAGCGCGCCGGCGAGCATCACCAGGATGCCGATCACCCACGCGAAGATGGGGCGCTCGATGAAGAACTGTGCCACGGGGGCTCCTCCGCGCTGCTCGGGTCGGGGTTCGCGGCCGCCGTCAGCGCGCCGCCTGCTTCGGCACGCCGGCGGCGACCGGCTTCACCTCGGCTCCGGGGCGCACCTTCTGGAGCCCATCCACGATGATCTGCTCGCCGCGCTTCACGCCGGAGGTGACGAGCCAGGCGTCGCCGATGGCGCGGTCGGTGACGAGCTGCCGCCGCTCGACCTTCCGGTCCGGGCCGACGACGAGGGCGAACGGCAGCCCCTTCTGATCGCGCGAGACCGCCTGCTGCGGGACGAGGAGCGCCTCGGGGTTCACGCCCTCCTCGAGCCGCGCCCGGACGAACATCCCCGGCATGAGGTCGCGGCGCGGGTTCGGGAAGAGCGCGCGCAGCGCGACCGACCCGGTGCTCGGATCGACCGTGACGTCGGTGAACTGGAGCGTGCCGGCGACCGGGTACTCGCGCCCGTCCTCGGTGAAGAGCTTCACGCGGGCCTGGTCCCTCCCCACCTTCTGGAGCCTCCCGTCCTCGAGATCGCGCCGCAGCCGGAGCACCTCGACGCTCGACTGCGTCACGTCGACGTAGACCGTATCGAGCTGCTGGACCGTCGCGAGCAGCGTCGCCTGCGACTGCTGCACGTACGCGCCCTCGGTCACGGCCGAGCGGCCGATGCGGCCGGACACCGGCGACCGCACGCTCGTGTAGCCGACGTTGATCTGCGCGGACTCGACGGCGGCGCGCCCGGCCGCGACGTCCGCCTCGGACGCCTTCAGCGCCGCCATCGCGCTGTCGTGCTCCTGCCGCGACACGGCGTTGTCCGCGACGAGCTCGGCGTAGCGCTGCGCGACGAGCCGGTTGTTCGCGAGCTGGGCCTCGGAGCGGGCGAGCTGCGCCTTCGCGGCCTCGAGCGTGGCGCGGTACGGCGCGGGGTCGATGAGGAAGAGCGGCTGCCCTTCCTTCACCTCGCTCCCCTCGGCGAAGAGCCGCTTCAGGACGATGCCGTTCACCCGTGCCCGGACCTCCGCGACCCGGAACGCCGAGGTGCGGCCGGGGAGGTCGCGCGTGAGCGTGACGGGCGTCGGCTCGAGCGTGACGACGCCCACCTCGACGGGGCCCGAGGGCGGGGCGGCCGCCTTGGCGCCACGGTCGCAGCCCGAGACGGCGGCGGCTGCCGCGAGGACGAGGAGCACGGCGAGGGCGCGCCAGGACCTCCCGGACGCGCGTCGGCCGTCCGGCAGAGCGAGGGAGTTCGTCGGGTGCCTGGTCATGCGCGCCATCCGGAGGGGATTAAGTGGTGAAACGGACCGCCGCATCCGTTCACACGGGAGGTTGACAGTCAATACTGAACGGTTCAGTTTAGCCATAACGTGAGCAAACGCCAACACATCCTCGACGGCGCCCGCTCGGTGTTCGCCGAGCAGGGGTACGAGCGGGCGACCGTGGACCTCATCGCGGCGAAGGCTGGAGTCTCGAAGGCGACGGTCTACAACCACTTCGACGACAAGCAGGCCCTGTTCGTCGCGGCGGTGGTCGAGATGTGCGACGGGCTCCGCGGCGACGTCGAGGGATGCGTCGGCGTGCCGGCGGGGAACGTCGAGGAGGCCCTGCAGGCGCTCGGCGAGCGGCTCATGAGCGTGTCGCTCTCGCCCGCGTCCGTGAACCTGTACCGCCAGGCGATCGCCGAGGCGCAGCGCCTCCCGGAGATCGGACGGATGGTGTTCGAGCGGGGGACCCTCGCGACGCAGGAGGCGGTCGCCGACCAGCTCCGCCGCTGGGACGAGGCGGGCGCGCTGCGCATCGACGACCCCCGCTCCGCGGCGATCGCGTTCCTCGCGCTGTGCCAGGGAGACCTCATCATCCGGATGCGGCTCGGCGTGCTCCAATCGCCCGCGGAGGCGCACATCCGCGAGGCGGTCCGGCGCGCGGTGTCGATCTTCGTGCGCGCGCACCGTCCGTGACGCCGGGCCGGACGCCGCGTCCGTGAACGCCACGGGGCGGCCCACGGGGACGCGCGCCGGGGACCCAGGACCCATCGGCGACGCGGCGCGCCCGAGGCCGTTCATGTTCCCGTCATCCGCCGCGTAACTTTGCGCCCCTGGCGGGCGGGCGCCCGTCTCGCGTTACACTCCCGGCCGTCGCGCGCTCCGCAACCTGCTCGAGCCTGGGCAGATCCAGGATGGTTCGGCGGTTCCACGGCGATCCCGATGCCCCTCCGCCACGTCCATCCGCTGCTCGTGGCCGCCGCGACGCTCGCCGGCGCCGCGGCGATGATCGCCTGGCGGGTGCGCGAGACGAGCACGCCCGTCTCGCTCCTCAAGATCGTCGCGCCACCGCTCGGGATGAGCACGGGGCTCGCGATGTTCCTCCTGCCGGAGTTCCGCGTGCCCTGGACGTGGGCGGCGGCGGCGTTCCTCGCCGGCGCGCTCGTCCTCTCCATCCCGCTCGCGCGCACCTCGCGGCTCGTCCGCAGCGGCGAGCTCGTGCTCATGCAGCGGTCGCGGGCGTTCCTCTGGATCCTGCTCGGGCTCGTCGCCGTGAGGTTCGCGGCCCGCGCCTGGATCGAGCAGTTCCTCTCGACGCCCCAGACCGGCGGGCTCTTCTTCCTGCTCGCGTTCGGGACCATCGTCCGCTGGCGCCTCGCGATGCTGCGCTCGTACCGGCGCCTGCTCCGCGCGCCCGCCGGCTCCCGCGCGCTCGCGGCGTGACCCGCGCCCGGCCGTGCGGCAACGACGCGCGCGGCCTCGAAGCGCACCCCCGCGTCCGCTTGCGTTTCACCCTTCGGCTGGTTGGGATCGGGTGCGACGGTGCGAACCGAAGTAGCCAGCGCAGTGCCGGGAGGCCTCTCCGAGGAGGAGGCCGCGGCGCGCCTGCGCGAGGAGGGCCCGAACGAGCTCCCGCGCGACCGCCCGCGCCGCTTCCTCGCGAGCGTCTGGGACGTCGTGAAGGAGCCGATGATCCTGCTGCTCCTCGCGGCGGCCGCGATCTACCTCGTCCTCGGCGACCTCACCGAGGCGCTCATGCTGCTCCCCGCGGTGCTCGTGATCGTCGCGATCGAGATCGCGCAGGAGCGCAAGACCGAGCGCGCGCTCGGATCGCTCCGCGAGCTCACGAGCCCGCGCGCTCTCGTCGTGAGGGACGGCGAGCGGCGCCGCGTCGCGGGCCGCGAGGTGGTCCGCGGCGACCTCCTCGTCCTGTCGGAGGGCGATCGCGTCCCCGCGGACGCGCTCCTGCTGGACTCGCGGCACCTCGAGGCGGACGAGTCGCTCCTCACCGGCGAGTCCGCGCCGGTGCGGAAGCTCGCCGCGGCGGCGGGGGCGCCCGCGCGGGTGGACCCCCGACCGGGCGGCGACGACTCGCCGTTCGTGTTCGGCGGCACCGTGGTCGTGCGGGGCCACGGTCTCGCCGAGGTGCGCGCGACGGGCCCGCGGAGCGCGATCGGGCGCATCGGCGCGTCGCTCGCCGAGCTCGACGCCGGGCGGACGCCGCTCCAGGTCGAGGTGACGCGGGTCGTGAAGGCGTTCGCCGCCGCCGCGCTGCTCGTCTGCGGCACCGTCGTCGCGCTCCACGTCGCGGTCCGCGGCGACCTCCTGCAGGGCCTCCTCGCCGGCGTCGCCCTCGCGATGTCGATGCTCCCGGAGGAGTTCCCGGTCATCCTCACCGTGTTCATCGCGCTCGGCGCCTGGCGGATCTCGAGGAGCCGCGTGCTCACGCGCCGCCTGCCGGCCATCGAGGCGCTCGGCGCCGCGACGGTGCTGTGCGTCGACAAGACCGGGACGCTCACGGAGAACCGGATGCGCGTCGCCGCGCTCTGGGAGTCCGGCGCGCCGCACGGCGCCGGCGACGGGCCGCTCCCCGAGACGGTCCGCGAGGTCCTCGAGCTCGCCGTCCTCGCGAGCCAGCGCGACCCGTTCGATCCGATGGAGCAGGCGATCCACGCGCTCGGCGCCTCCGCGCTCGGCGGCGCGCGCCACGCGGGGTGGGAGCTCGTCCGCGAATACCCGCTGACGCGCGAGCTCCTCGCGATGGCGAACGTCTGGCGGACGCCGGAGCGGGTCCAGGTCGCGGCGAAGGGAGCGCTCGAGGCGATCGTCGCCCTCTGCCGGCTCGAGGGGGACGCCGCGGCCGCGGCCACCGCGCGGGCCACGGAGCTGGGCGCCGCCGGCCTGCGGGTCCTCGCCGTCGCGCGCGCGGAGCACGCGGCGGGCGGGCTGCCGGAGGACCCGCGCGCGCTCCCATTCGTCTTCGGCGGCCTGGTGGCGCTCGAGGACCCCGTCCGGCGCGGCGTTCCCGAGGCGGTGGCGGAGTGCGCGGGCGCCGGGGTGCGCGTCGTGATGGTGACGGGCGACGCGCCCGGGACCGCGCGCGCGATCGCTCGCCGCGTCGGGCTGCCGGACGGGCGGATCTGCACCGGCGCGGAGCTCGACACGCTCGACGACGACGCGCTGCGGGAGCGCGTGCGGGGCACCGCGGTGTTCGCCCGGGTCGCGCCCGAGCAGAAGCTGCGCCTCGTCCAGGCGCTCCGGGCGGCGGGCGAGGTCGTCGCGATGACGGGCGACGGCGTGAACGACGCGCCCGCCCTCAAGGCCGCGCACATCGGCGTGGCGATGGGCGGCCGGGGGACCGACGTCGCGCGCGAGGCGGCGGCGCTCGTCGTCACCGACGACGACTTCACGTCGATCGTGGCGGCGGTGCGCCTCGGCCGGCGGATCTACGCGAACCTGCGGCGCGCCATGGCGTACGCGCTCGCCGTGCACGTCCCCGTCGCCGGCCTGGCGCTCCTCCCGCTCCTCCTCGGCTGGCCCCTCGTCCTCTTCCCGGTCCACATCGTGTTCATCGAGGTGATCGTCGACCCGGCGTGCTCGATCGCGTTCGAGGCGGAGCCCGCCGAGCGCGACCTGATGCGCCGCCCTCCGCGCAGCCCGTCCGCCCGGCTCTTCGACGCCCGCTTCGTGACCGTGGCCCTGCTGCAGGGCGCGAGCGTGCTCGCCGCGGCCGTCCTCGCGTTCCGGGCCGGCCTCCACCACACGGGCGCGGACGACGCGGGGCGCGCGCTCGCCTTCGCCGCGCTCGTCGGCGGCAACGTGGGCCTCATCCTCGTGAACCGCTCCTGGGACAGGGTCCTCGGCGTCCGCGCCGGCCCGAACCTCGCCGCCTGGATCGTCACCGGCGGCGCGACGCTCCTCGCCGCGCTGGTGTTCGCGTGGCCCTGGCTCCGGCAGGCGTTCCGGTTCGGCCCCGCGAGCTGGCACGACCTCGCGCTCGCGGCGGGCGCCGGCCTCGTCAGCCTCGCCTGGTTCGAGGGGCTGAAGCTGCTCGGGCCGCGCTGGCTCCGCCGCTGAGCGCGGTCAGGCCGGCGCGCCGAACGGCCGGAACGGGAACCCGCCGAACCTCGGCGCGCCCGCTGGGGGCGCGGCATCGTTTCGAACCGGAGCGGCCGCCTGGCCGGCGGCACCCGCGGTTGCTTTTGCCGCAGGTCCGCACCGAAAATGGACGGGGAGTGCGGCGTGGGTTGCGCCGGAGGGGACGACATGCGGCTGCCTGCGACCGGGCCGGCTCCCGGGCGACGACCGACGGTGGACGGCGTACCGGCCGCGCCGCGGCTGGCGCTCTGGATCCCCTATACGCGGCCGTCTCGGTGGCGTGGATCACGTTCTCGGACGCGTTCCTCGAGGCGGTGGCGCCCTCCGGCCACGACCTCGCGCGGTGGTCGACCTTGAAGGGGATCGGGTTCGTCGCCGTGACGACGCTCGCGCTGCACGCGGGGCTCCGCTGGGCGCTCGCTCGCGAGCGCCGTGCCGCCGGGGCCCTCCAGTCCGCCATGCGCCGGTACGACCTGCTCGCCGAGCACACGCGCGACATCATCCTGTTCATCCGGCGCGCGGACGGGCGGATCCTCGACGCGAACGCGGCCGCCGCCGCCGCGTACGGCTGGTCGCGCGAGGAGCTGCGCGGCCTCACGGTGCTCGACCTCCGCGCCCCCGGCTCCGAGGCGCTCGCCGCGTCGCAGATGGCGTCGGCGGACGCGGGCGGGATCCGCTTCCAGACGGAGCACCGGCGGAGGGACGGGAGCGTCTTCCCGGTGGAGGTGAGCTCGCAGGGCGCGCTGCTCGACGAGGAGCGCGTCCTCATCAGCGTCGTCCGCGACGCGACGGACCGCCGGAGGACGGAGGAGGCGCTGCGCGAGAGCGAGGAGCGGCTCCAGCTCGCGATCGACGCGGCCGGGCTCGGCACCTTCCACGCGGTCCCGTACGGGCGGATGGAGTGGTCCGCGCGCTGCCGCGAGATCTTCGGGGTCGCCGAAGCGAGCATCCCGGACTTCGAGGCGTTCCTCGGGCTCGTGCACCCGGACGATCGCGAGGCGGTCCGCGCCGCGTCGGCGCGCTGGACGGACCCGACCGGCGACGGCCGCTACCAGCAGCAGTACCGGACCGTCCGGCCGGACGGGACCATCCGCTGGATCTCCTCGCACGGCGTGGCGCGGTTCGCCGAGGTGGACGGCGTCCGCCGGCCGGTCCGGCTCGCGGGAACGCTCCTCGACGTCACCGACGTGAAGGCGGTGCAGGCGCAGCTCATGCAGTCGGACCGCCTCGCCTCCGTCGGGATGCTGGCGGCGGGCGTCGCGCACGAGATCAACAACCCCCTCGCCTACCTCAGCGCCGCGCTCGACTTCCTCGACGAGCACGCGGCGGAGCTGGGCGCAGCGCCCGACCTGCGCCCCGAGCTGCTGCGCGCGCTCGCGGACGCGCGCGAGGGCGCCGAGCGGGTCCGCCACGTGATGCGCGACCTCCGGACCTTCTCGGGCATGCGGGAGGAGCGGCGGACGAGGCTCGCCCTCGCGCCCGTCCTCGACTCGGCGATCCACATCTCGGAGAACGAGCTCCGGTACCGGGCGCGGCTCGTGCGCGAGTACGGGCCCGCGCCCGAGGTGATGGCGGACGAGGCGCGCCTCGGGCAGGTGGTGCTGAACCTCCTCATCAACGCGGCGCAGGCGATCCCGGAGGGGAAGCCGGCCGAGCACGAGATCCGCGTCGTCACCGCGACCGACGCCCGCGGGCGCGCGGTGATCGAGGTGCGCGACACCGGCGCCGGGATCGCCGCCGAGATCGCGGACCGGATCTTCGATCCGTTCTTCACGACGAAGCCCTACGGCGTCGGGACGG
>JAHWYA010000339.1 GCA_020028115.1 Anaeromyxobacter sp. | reverse complement strand
GAGGACGTTCGAGTACTCCTCGCCCGCGTCGAAGCGCCGGAGGAGCCGCCCGTCGAGGGCCCAGAGCCGGACCTGGTGGTCCGCGGCGGTGGTGACGATCACCTTCCCGGTGGGATCGAGGGCGACGCCGACGAGGCCCGAGCCCGCGGCGGAGGAGGAGGCGGCGCGCCGGCCAGCGAGGTCGACGAAGCGGACGGCGCCCGCCACGGCGTGCGTGGCGAAGGCGAACCGCGTCCCGTCCGGCGAGAGGGCGACGTGCGCCGGCTGCTCCCTGCGAATACCTCGACCGGCGCCTTCTGGTAGGTCACGCCGCCGTCGTCCCCGCCGTGCACTCGTTCACGTCGCGCGCCCGCGCAGTTACACGCTCGCGAGGATCGCCGCGAAGCTCGCCGCCTCGCTCGCGAGGAGCGCGTCGATGCCGGGGACGCCGCCGCTCGGCACGTGCAGGACGCCCCGGCGCACGTCGAGCACGCCGAAGGACGTGCGCGAGCCGGGCTCCCCGAGCGCCTTCGCCATCAGCCGCGCGATGGTCGCGACGTTCTTCTTCGGCATCGGCTCCGCCTTGAAGTAGAGCTTCACGACGTGGGGAACGCCGCGGATCTCGAGGCCGAGCTCGGGGTTCACGTGGACGACGATGCCGCCCTCCACCCAGCTCCCCTTCGGCGGGTCGAACCACCTCGCGGCGTGACGGCGCATGAACTTCTTGTGCCCGCGCACGACCGCGGAGAACGCCGCGAGCTTCCGCGGATCCTGCAAGCCCGCCACGATCGCGTCGAGCGCGTTCCGCCGCTTCCCGTGCTCGTGCACGTCGACGATCGCGTCGCGCACCGGCTTGTAGAAGTCGAACGTGGGCCGGTACGCCGCGCCGTGCTTGAACCGGCGCACGACCGTGATCTTGGGGGTGCCGGACTTCGAGACGAAGTCCACGAACGTCGTCAGCGAGATGCGGTTGGACTTCGCCATCGAACGTACGATCGACATACCGTCACTCACCGAGCGAGCCATCCGCGAGCAGCCGGTCGATCGCGAGCTCCGCGTAATCGTGCGCGCCTTCCGGGATGCGCCCCCGGCGCGCGGCCGCGAGGTAGGCGCAGGATCTCACGAGCGCCATGTGGCTGAACGCCTGCGGGAAGTTGCCGAGGGGCTCCGCCGTCGCGGGATCGATCTCCTCCGCGAACAGGCCGACGTCGTTCGCGAAGCCGAGCAGCCGCTCGAGGAGCGCCTCGGCCTCGTCGAGCCGGCCCGCGTGCGTCAGGCAATCGAGCAGCCAGAACGAGCAGAGCAGGAACGCGCCCTCGCCGCCTGCGAGACCGTCGGGCGCGAGGTAGCGGAACAGGAGCCCATCGCGCTCGAGCGATCTCCGGACGACCTCGATCGTCCGGAGGATCAGCGGATGCCTCGTGGGCAGGAATCCGATGGCGGGCAGGAGCAGCGTGGAGGCATCCGGGACCTGCTGCGCCGCGGCCTGCTGGAACCAGCCCTCCGGCGCCGCCTGCTCGAGCAGGTAGGCGCGGACGCGGTCGCGCTCGCGCGCCCACCGCTCCGCCTCGCACGGGAGCCCCGTCACGCGTGCGAGCTGCACGCCCCGGTGGAGCGCGAGCCAGCAGTTCGCCTTGGAGTGGGTGAAGTGCCGCGGCTCGTCGCGGATCTCCCAGATGCCCTGGTCGGGCTTCTGCCAGCGCTGGCAGACGATGTCGACGAGACCGCACACGTATCGCCAGTTGCTCTCGGTGAGCTCGCCGCCAGCCCTCGCGTACAGCCACCCCGCCTCGAGGATCTGGCCGTACGCGTCGAGCTGCAGCTGCTTCACCGCGCCGTTCCCGATCCGCACCGGGACCGAGCCCCGGTGTCCGGCGAGGTGCGGCAGCTCGAGCTCGGGCAGCGCCCGTTCGCCCCGGATGCCGTACATGATCTGGAGGTCCTCCGGCCGTCCCGCGCCGGTGCGCTCGAGCCAGAACTTGAAGTCGTCCGCCTCCTCGCGAAACCCGAGCACGAGCAGGGAGGTCAGCGCGAGCGTCGCGTCGCGGATCCACGTGAAGCGGTAGTCCCAGTTCCGGCCGCCGCCGATCTCCTCCGGCAGGCTCGTCGTCGGCGCGGCGACGATCGCGCCCGACGGCGCCCAGGTGAGCGCCTTGAGCGCCAGGGCGGAGCGGTGCACCGCGTCCCGGTGGAGCCCCTCGTACCGGCAGCGCCCGAGCCACGAGCGCCAGTACGCGGTCGTCGCCTCGAGGCGGCGGGCGCCCTCGCGCGCGTGCTCGGCGGGGTCGGTGGTCTGGAGCTTCGGCTCGTAGGAGGGGCGCCACACCGCGTCCATCCACACCTCCTCGCCGGCGCGCAGCCGGAACGACGCGGTGACGGCGTCGTTCGTCACCTCCACGGGGCTCGTCGCGTGCACGTACAGCGCGTCGGCTCCCCCGACGATGTCCGCCGTGAAGGGGCTCGTCTGCCGGAAGCGCGGGAGGAAGGCGCCGTACTCGAACCGTGGCGCGAGCCGCACCTGCGCCTCCACCTCGCCCGCCGTGCAGCGCGCGCGCCGCATGATGGCGGCGTGCGCCTCCAGACGGCGGGGCTCGCCGGGATCGGTGCGCTCGACCGGCATGCAGTCGGTCACCTCCAGCACGCCACCGGCCGTCGTGAGCGCGGTCACGAGGACGTTCGTGCCGGGGAGGTATGCGCGCGTCGCCTGCGTCGCGTCCCGTGGGGCGACCGACCACGACCCGCCGCAGCGGGGATCCAGGATCGCGCAGAAGATCGCCGGAGAGTCGAAGGAAGGGAGGCAGGCCCAGTCGATGGACCCATCGCGCCCGACGAGCGCGGCGGAGTGGCAGTCGCCGATGAGCGCGTAGTCGGCGATGCGATTCATCGCGCGCTCACGCCGACCCCGCGATGACGAGCGTGGCCGAGCGCATGTCACCGTCGCCGCACCCGCCGAGGACCTCGACCTGGGCGCTCGCGCGCGGCGCGCCGCCGGGCCGCCCTCGGAACGGAACCGGCTGCGGCGTCGCGAGCGGTCCGCACGCGAACGGCGCCCCGCGGTCGAACGGAACGATCCACGCGTCGACCGCCGCCGGGCCGTCGCCGGAGCCCGGGAACGTCGCCGTCATGGGGAACGGCGCGTCCGGCGCGCACAGGAAGCCGATCCGGAACACGACGTACCCCGAGCCGCTCGAGTCGAAGCCCACCAGGATCTGCGACGGGAACGAGGTCGCGGCCTGCATCGGTGGCTCGAGGCGCACCGCGATCTCGAGGGTCGAGCTTCCGTACCCGTCGTCGACCTCGCACGCGAACGTTGCGAGGACGGCGGAGAGCAGCACACGCGTGCGCCAGCGGCTCGCCACCGCGCCCTCCGGAGCAGCGACTCGACGATCATTGTGCGATGGGGAGGCGTCCGGCGCCCTGGTTTCGTCGGGCCGGCCGCCCGCTCGCCCGGTGAAAGGAATATCACCGCCGGCTCGCCTGCTTCATTGCGCATGTTCTCTCGTCTCGGCGCGCTCGGCGGCCTGGCCGCCTGCCTGCTCCATCGGTAACGCCCGAGACCGCGACGGTGCCCGTCGGCGGGACACAGCAGCTCACCGCGACCGGTACCTACACGGATGGGACGCAGCAGGACCTGACCGCGACCGTCACGTGGACGTCGTCCGACCCTGTCACCGCCGAGGTGTCGAACGCGGTGGGCTCGAGCGGGCTCGCGACGGGAGTCGCGCCCGGGAGCGCT
>JAHWYA010000338.1 GCA_020028115.1 Anaeromyxobacter sp. | reverse complement strand
TGGGGAGGCGCGGGATCATAGCGAGCGGCTCGCCGCGCGTCCGCGGGCGCCGCCGCGCCCCGCGTGGGCCGCGTCGTTCCATCCCTGGAACACACAAGTGCTCGGGCGCGGACTACCGCGCGGAACGGAACGACGGCATCTTCCGCCCCGCAGTCCACACGAACCGGACGAACCCGAAAGGAAGCCCCGATGAAGAAGCTCCTCGCCGCCCTCGCCGCCGTCGCTCCCCTCCTCGCCTCCGCCGCGCCCACGACCTGGAACGTCGACCCGTCCCACTCGCAGGTGGGGTTCGCGGTGAAGCACCTCGTCATCTCCACCGTCCGCGGCGAGTTCACGAAGTACGCCGGCGTCGCGAAGCTCGACGACGCCGACGCCGCCCGGTCGTCCGTCGAGGTGACCATCGAGGCCGGCAGCATCGACACGCGGGTCGCGGATCGAGACACCCACCTCCGCGCGCCGGACTTCCTCGACGCCGCGAAGTACCCGACGATCACCTTCCGGTCCACGAAGGTCGCGCCGGCGGGCAAGGACCGGCTCGCCGTCACGGGCGACCTCACGCTGCACGGCGTGACGAAGCCGGTCGTCCTCGACGTCACGACCTCTCCCGAGGTGAAGGGGATGTTCGGCGAGACCCGCCGGGGCTTCGCCGCGCAGACGAAGATCAGCCGCAAGGACTACGGCCTCGTCTGGAACAAGCTCGTCGAGGCGGGCCCGGCGATCGGTGACGAGATCGCGGTCACGCTCGACGTCGAGCTCGTGAAGGACGCGCCGAAGACGGCGGCGAAGTAGGCGGGGCGTCAGCCCCCCGAGCGCTCCAGCGCCGCGATGGCGGCGCGGAGCCGCTCGTCGACGGGCGTCGGCTTCCCCGCGCGGTAGTCGAACAGGACGATCACCTCCTCGTCCGTCGCCACCTCCACGCCGAGCACCTCGCTCCGGATCCGGCTGGCCATCGTGAACGAGCTGTTCCCGATCCGCTTGACGGTCGTCTCGACCCGGACGGTGTCCGGGAACGTGACCGGCCGCCGGTACTCGATCCCGAGGCGCGCGAGGATCGGGCCGATCCCCTCGGCGCGCATCCGCGCGAGCAGGCCGAGCCGCTCGAAGTAGGCGATCCGCCCCGACTCCAGCCAGCGCGCGTAGGTCACGTTGTTGACGTGCTGGAACGAGTCCATCTCGCCCCACGCCACCGGGATGGTGATCGAGACCGGGTACCGCCCGAGCCCGTCGGTCATCTCTCGACTCACCGCGCCTTCGCCGCCGCGCGCTCGAACCCGGGCGCGGACCGCGCGATCGTCTTCTCGTCGACGCAGAACGTGAGGCGGAAGTGCCCCGCGAACCCGAAGCCGCGGCCGGGCACGGCGAGCACGTTCTCCTCGAGGAGCAGGTCCACGAACCGCTTGTCGTCGCCGCCGGGCGCCTTCGGGAAGAAGTAGAAGGCCCCCCGCGGCATCGCGAACTCGATGCCGGCGCGGCGGAGCGCCGCCGCCATCGCCTGGCGGCGCCGGTCGTAGATCGCCACGTCGACCGACGCGTCCACGAGCTCCTCCACGAGCTGCTGCCCCACGACGGGCGCGTTCACGAACCCGAGGGTCCGGTTGGTCATCGTGAGCGCGTCGACGAGGAGCTGCACCTCGGGCATCGCCGGGTTCGGGGCGAGGTACCCGACCCGCTCGCCCGCGAGCGACAGGCTCTTCGAGAACGACCCGACCACCACCGCGAACGGCGACACCGGCAGCACCGCCGGGACGGTCGCGCCGTCGTAGGCGAGCGCGCGGTACGGCTCGTCCGAGACGAGGAAGATCGGGCGCTCGCGGCCGGCGTTCTTGCGGGCGAGAACGTCGCCGAGCGCTCGCAGCGACGCCGCGTCGTAGACCGTGCCCGCCGGGTTGTTCGGCGAGTTCACGACGACGACCCGCGTCCGCGGGCCGATCGCGGCCTCGAGGGCGGGCACGTCGAGGTCGAAGGCCGGCGCCTTCGCCGGGACCGTCCTGAGGACCCCGCCGAAGTGGCCCGCGTAGGCGCCGTACTCGGGGAAGTACGGCGCGGGGCAGAGCACCTCGTCGCCGGCCTCGAGGACCGTCCGGAAGAAGGTGACGAGCCCGCCCGCCGCGCCGCAGGTGAGGAGGACGTGGCGCGCCTCGACCGGGACCGCCTGTTCCCGCGCGATCTTCCGCGCGAGGACGGCGCGGGCGGAGGGCAGGCCGGCGTTCGGGCAGTAGCCGAGCCCCAGCGGCTTCACTGCGCGCTCGGCGATCTTCCGCAGGACGTCAGCGGCTCCGGCGGGCGGCGGGACGTCCGGGTTCCCGAGGCTGAAGTCGAAGACGTTCTCGGCGCCGATGCGCTGCTTCAGCTCGAGGCCGGTCTCGAACATCCGCCGGATCCAGGAGGCGTCCTGCATCTGCTGGCGGAGCTGGGGATTCACGACGTGCATGGAGGCTCCCTCGCCGCCGGCGGCGCGCCCGCGGGGCCCGCATCCTCGCACGGGGACTCGGCGCTTTGAAGGTCAGGCACTCGTCTTGACCAGGGCGCGCAGGAGCTCCGCGACCCCCCACGCCTGGGCGACGCAGCCACGCGCCTTGAACGGCGGCTCGGCGTCGAACACCTCCGAGACCTGCCCGACGCACGCGTCCCCGAGGTGCGCGACGAGCCCCTCGAGCGTCGAGCGCGCCCCCGCCCGGTCGCCGGGGCGCACCGCGAGCCACGCGTCCACGAACGGCCCGACGAGCCAGCTCCAGACGGTCCCCTGGTGGTACGCGGCGTCGCGGGTCCGCAGGTCGCCGTGGTAGTTCGGCTTGTAGTCGGGGTGGTCGCGGGAGAGCGACCGCAGGCCGACGGGGGTGAGCAGCCGCTCGCGCACCGCGTCGACGACGGCCGCCCAGCGCGTGCGCTCGAGCACCGGGTTCGGGAGCGACACCGCGAGGAGCTGGTTCGGCCGGAACGCGGCGTCGTCCCCGTGCTCGCCGTCCACCACGTCGTAGAGGTAGCCGCCCCGCTCGTACCAGAAGCGCGCGTTGAACGCGGCGCGCGCGCGCTCCGCCTCGCCCGCGATCGACGCGGCCGCCGAGTCGCGCCGCTCCTCCCGGAACCAGCCCTCGAGGACGCGGAGCGCGTTGAACCAGAGCGCGTTCAGCTCGACCGCCTTTCCGCGCCGCGGCGTGACGACCCAGCCGTCGCACTTCGCGTCCATCCAGGTGAGCTGGTACCCCTCCTCCCCCTGCGTGAGGAGGCCGTCCGAGTCGATCCGGATGCCGAAGCGGGTGCCGCGGCGGTGCTCGCGGACGATCTCCTCGAACACCGGGAGGAGGCGCCGCAGCGTGTGCCGGTCCGCCGAGGCGCGCACGTACCGATCCATCGCGTGGAACATCCAGAGCGTCGCGTCGGCGGTGTGGTACAGGCCTTCGGCGTTCCCCTCGGGGAAGAGGTTCGGGATGAGCCCGTCGCGGACGTGGCGGGCGAAGGTGCGCAGGATCGACCCGGCGTCCTCGGTCCGGCCCGTCGCGAGCGTGAGCCCCTCGAGCGAGATCATCGTGTCGCGGCCCCAGTCGGTGAACCAGTGGTACCCGGCGATGACCGTCCGCGGCTCGTCCCCCTCCGCGCGCGAGCGCACCTGGTCCTCCACCCGCCCGGTCGGGGTGATGACGAACGCGTCGGCGGCGAGGACGAGCTCCGCCGCGGCGCCGCTGCGCGCGGCGGGCGGGGCGCGCTCGAGCAGCCGGCG
>JAHWYA010000025.1 GCA_020028115.1 Anaeromyxobacter sp. | reverse complement strand
GGCCCCTCGGCGGCGGCGGGCTGCAGCGACTCGGCGGAGACGACCGCGTCGCCCGCGTCGAGCGTGATCCCCTTCACGCCGTAGGCGGTCCGCCCCATCGGCCGGACGTCCGACTCCTCGAAGCGGATCGCCATGCCCTGGGCGGTCGAGAGGAGCACGTGGCTCTTCCCGTCGGTGAGCCGCGCCGCGATGAGCTCGTCCCCGTCCTCGATCCCGAGCGCGATGATGCCGGCCGCGCGCGGGCGCGCGTACTGGTCGAGCCGCGTCTTCTTGATGAGGCCGCGGCGCGTCGCCATGAAGACGTACTGCTCGGTCGCGTCCGCCGGGGCGCCCGCGTCCGCCGGGACGGCCTCCGCCGCCTCGACCTCGTCGGCCGCGCCGGACACCGGCTCGGGCAGGCGCCGGACCGGGAGGATCGCCGCGACCTTCTCGTGCTGGGCGAGCTGCACGAGGTTCACGATCGGCTTCCCGCGCGCGGCGCGGCCGGCCTGCGGGACCTCGTGCACCTTGAGCCAGTAGACCTTCCCCTGGTTCGAGAAGACGAGCAGGTAGCTGTGCGTCGACGCGACGAAGAGGCTCTCGAGGAAGTCCTCCTCGCGGGCGACGGCGCCGGTCTTGCCGCGCCCGCCACGGCGCTGCGCCCGATAGAGCGACACCGGGTTCCGCTTCACGTAGCCGGCGTGGGAGACCGTGACGACCATCTCCTCCTCGGCGATGAGGTCCTCGGTGGAGAGGTCCTCCGCGTCGCCGAGGATCTCGGTGCGGCGCTCGTCGGCGAAGAGCTGCCTCACCTCCTGGAGCTCCTTCACGACGACCTCGAGGAGGACCTTCTCCGACGAGAGGATCTCCTTCAGCCGGGTGATGAGCTTCTGCACCTCCGCGAGCTCGTCCAGGATCTTCTGGCGCTCGAGGCCGGTGAGGCGCTGCAGCTGCATCTCGAGGATGGCCTTCGCCTGCACCTCGGACAGGCCGAACCGCGAGATGAGCCCCTCGCGGGCGATCTCGCGGTCCTTCGCCTTCTTGATGAGCTCGATGATCTCGTCGATGTGGTCGAGCGCGATCTGGTAGCCGAGCAGGATGTGCTCGCGCTCGCGCGCCTGCTTCAGCTCGAACCGGGTGCGCCGCGTCACGACGTCGCGCCGGTGGGCGACGAACCGCTCGAGGAGCTCCCTGAGGTTCAGGATGCGCGGCTGGCCGCCGTCGATGGCGAGGAGCGTCACGCCGAACCCGCTCTGCATCGCGGTGTGGGCGTAGAGGTTGTTGAGGACGACCTGCGCCATCGCGTCGCGCTTCAGCTCGATGACGATCCGCATCCCCTCGCGCGACGACTCGTCGCGCAGGTCCGAGATGCCCTCGATCTTCTTCTCGCGGACGAGCTCGGCGATGTGCTCGACGAGCTTCGCCTTGTTCACCTGGTAGGGGATCTCGGTGACGACGATCGACTCGCGCTCGGTCTTCGGGTGGACCTCGACCGACGCGCGCGCCCGGACCTGGATGTTGCCGCGCCCCTTCTCGTAGGCGGCGCGGATCCCGTCGCGGCCGCGGATGATCCCGGCGGTGGGGAAGTCCGGCCCCGGGATGAAGCGCATGAGGTCCTGCACCGTCGCCTTCGGGTTCCCGACGAGGTGGATCACCGCGTCCACGACCTCGCCCATGTTGTGGGGAGGGATGTTCGTCGCCATGCCGACGGCGATGCCGGAGGACCCGTTGACGAGCAGGTTCGGGAAGCGGGTCGGGACGACGAGCGGCTCGCTCGTCGTGTCGTCGAAGTTCGGCCCCCACTCGACCGTGTCCTTGTCGATGTCGGCGAGGAGGTAGTCCGCGAGCCGCTGCAGGCGCGACTCGGTGTACCGGTACGCCGCGGCGGGGTCGCCGTCGACGGAGCCGAAGTTGCCCTGCCCGTCGATGAGCGGGTAGCGCAGGTTCCAGTCCTGCGCGAGACGGACGAGCGCGTCGTAGACCGCGGCGTCGCCGTGCGGGTGGTACTTCTTCAGCACCTCGCCGACGACGCCGGCGCACTTCGAGTAGCGCTTGTTGTGGTGCAGCCCCTCCGTGTGCATCGCGTAGAGGATCCGGCGGTGCACCGGCTTCAGCCCGTCGCGCACGTCGGGGAGCGCGCGGCCGATGATGACGGACATCGAGTAGTCGAGATACGACTTGCGCATCTCGTCTTCGATGTTGACCTGCGAGCCGCGGTGGCCGTCCGGGGGCGGCGCGGCGGGTTCGGGCGGGGGGGGAGGCGGCAGGGTTTCGTCGGCCATCGGAACCAGACAAACTAGCGGAATCTCGCCGGATTCTCAACGCTTTCGGTGGGGCGTCGGGGGCCCGGAAAACGAAGCGGGGAGGGCGTTTTGCGCCCTCCCCGCGAGACCTCTTCGAGCGCCGGGCTTCTACCTGCCGGCGACGCCGAGCCGCGCCGCGGCGCGGCGGACGCGCGCCGACTCCGCGCGGTGGTTCTCGTCCTGCTCGGTGAGCTTGAGGAGCCGCTCCTGCGCCTGCTGGAACGCGGCCCGGGCGCGGTCGACGTCGATGTCGCCCGCCGACTCGGCCGTGTCGGCGAGGACGATGACGCGGTTGTCGGCGACCTGGAGGAAGCCGCCGCCGATCGCGTAGTGGTGCTCGCGGCCGCCCTCGACGTAGGTGAGCCGCCCCGGCTCGAGGGCCGTCATGAAGGGCTCGTGGTTCTGGCGGATGCCGAACCCGCCCTGGACGCCGGGGGCGCGGACCTCGTCGCAGGAGACCGAGAGGACGCGCCGCTCGGGCGTGACGATGTCGAGGGTGAGTGCCATTGCTGACCCCGTGGTTAACCGGCGGCGAGCTTCTTCGCCTTCTCGACCGCCTCCTCGATGCCGCCGACCATGTAGAAGGCCTGCTCCGGGAGGTCGTCGTGCTTGCCGTCCACGATCTCCTTGAAGCCGCGGATCGTGTCCTTGAGCTCGACGTACTTGCCGTCGTTGCCGGTGAACTGCTTCGCGACGTCGAACGGCTGCGACAGGAAGCGCTGCATCTTGCGGGCGCGCGCGACGGTGAGCTTGTCGTCCTCGGAGAGCTCGTCCATGCCGAGGATGGCGATGATGTCCTGCAGGTCCTTGTACCGCTGCAGCGTCTCCTGGACCTGGCGGGCGACCATGTAGTGCTCCGCCCCGACGACGAGCGGGTCGAGGATGCGGCTCGTCGAGTCGAGCGGGTCGACGGCGGGGTAGATGCCGATCTCGGTCAGCTTGCGGGAGAGCACCGTCGTCGCGTCGAGGTGCGCGAAGGCGGTCGCCGGGGCCGGGTCGGTGAGATCGTCGGCGGGGACGTAGATCGCCTGCACCGACGTGATGGCGCCGTTCTTCGTCGAGGTGATCCGCTCCTGCAGCTCGCCCATCTCGGTGGAGAGCGTCGGCTGGTAGCCGACGGCGGACGGGATGCGGCCGAGGAGCGCCGACACCTCCGAGCCCGCCTGCGTGAACCGGAAGATGTTGTCGATGAAGAGGAGCATGTCGCGCTTCTCCTCGTCGCGGAAGTACTCCGCGATCGCGAGGGCGGACAGCGCGACGCGGGCGCGGGCGCCCGGCGGCTCGTTCATCTGGCCGTACACGAGCACGCACTGGCTCTTCGACAGGTCGTCCTTGTTGATGACGCCCGAGTCGATCATCTCGTGGTACAGGTCGTTGCCCTCGCGCGTCCGCTCGCCGACGCCGGCGAACACCGAGAACCCGCCGCGCTTCTTCGCGACGTTGTTCACGAGCTCCATGAGGAGCACGGTCTTCCCGACGCCCGCGCCCCCGAACAGGCCGATCTTGCCGCCGCGGAGGTACGGGGCGAGGAGATCGATGACCTTGATGCCCGTCTCGAACGCCTCGATCTTCACGTTCTGCTCGACGAGCGTCGGGGCCGCGCGGTGGATCGGCATCTTGCGCGCCGCCTTCACGTCGCCGCGCTCGTCCACCGGCTCGCCGATGACGTTCAGGATCCGGCCGAGCACCTCCTTGCCCACGGGCACGGAGATCGGCGCGCCGCTGCTCTTCACCGGCATGCCGCGGACGAGGCCGTCGGTCGAGTCCATCGAGACGCAGCGGGCGGTGTTCTCGCCGAGGTGCTGGGCGACCTCGATGGTGAGGTTGTCCTGCCGCGCGTCGATGGCGGGGTTCGTGACCTGGAGCGCCGTGTAGATGTCGGGCAGCGCGCCGGGCGGGAACTCCACGTCCACGACCGGGCCGATGACCTGGGTGATCTTGCCGCTCTGAACGTTCGTCGGGGTGGCCATGTGATCCTTTCGAAATCCTCTACTTGAGCGCCTCGGCGCCGCTCACGATCTCCATGAGCTCCTTCGTGACGTAGGCCTGGCGCGCGCGGTTGTACTGGAGGGTGAGCGCCGCGATCATCTCTTCCGCGTTCTTCGTCGCGCTCTCCATCGCGCTCATGCGCGCGCCGTGCTCCGACGCGGCAGACTCGAGGAGGGCCCGCCAGACCTGCATCGTGATCTGGCGCGGGAGGAGCTCGGCGAGGAGCGCCTCGCGCGACGGCTCGTACTTGAAGTCGATCCCCGCCGTCGACTCGGCGGCCGGGGTCTCGATCGGCAGCAGCTGGACCACCACCGGCTTCTGGGCGATCGCGCTCTTGAACTCGTTGTAGGCGAGGAAGACCGCGTCGACCTCGCCGGCGAGGTAGCGCTGCGTGTACTCGGAGGCGATCGCCTCCGCCTTCTCGTAGCGGAGGTCGGCGTGGATGCCGGTGAAGTCCTTGACGATCTCCACCTTGCGGGCGCGGAAGAACTCGCGGCCCTTCTTGCCGATCGTCGAGACGGCGATCCGCTCGAAGCGCTCGCCCTCCTCGGTGAGGAAGCGCTGCGCCCGCCGGGCGATGTTGGAGTTGAAGCCGCCGGCGAGGCCGCGGTCGCTCGTGATCACCACGACGTCCGCGGTGCGCAGCGTACGGGGGGCGAGGAGCGGGTGGGCGACCGTGTCCTCGGCGAGGGCGCGCGCGGCGACCCGCGTGAGCATCTGGTCGAGGAGCTGGACGTACGGCCGGGTCTTGAGGATCGCGTCCTGGGCGCGCCGCAGCTTCGCCGCGGCCACCATCTTCATGGCCTTGGTGATCTGCCGCGTGCTCTTGACCGAGCCGATGCGGTTTCGGATGTCGCGAAGGGAAGGCACGGGAGCCTCGTTCGGACGTCGGCGCTACGCCTGGGCCTGGAAGATCCCGCGGAACTCGCGGAGCGCGTCGTCGATGCGCTTCCGGATCCCGTCGTCGAGCGCCTTCTTCTCGGCGATCGACTTCGCGACGTCCGGGTGGCGCGCGTCGAGGAACTCGAGGAGCTCCTTCATGTAGCGGGTGACCTGATCGATCGCGACCGCACGGATCCAGCCCTGGCCGTTCTCGTCCTTCTGCGTCGCGGCGTAGATCTGGATGACCTGCTTCTCGACGGTCATCGGCGAGTACTGCCCCTGCTTCAGCACCTCGGCGAGCCGCGCGCCGCGGGCCAGCGTCTCCTGCGTCGACTTGTCGAGGTCGGAGCCGAACTGCGCGAAGGCGGCGAGCTCGCGGTACTGCGCGAGGTCGAGCTTCAGGGAGCCCGCGACCTGCTTCATCGCCTTGATCTGCGCGGAGCCGCCGACGCGGGAGACCGAGATGCCGACGTTAATCGCCGGCCGGACGCCCTGGTAGAACAGGTTCGACTCGAGGAAGATCTGCCCGTCGGTGATCGAGATGACGTTCGTCGGGATGTACGCCGACACGTCGCCCGCCTGGGTCTCGATGATGGGGAGCGCGGTGAGCGACCCGCCGCCCTCCTTGTCCGAGAGCTTCGCGGCGCGCTCGAGCAGGCGGGAGTGGAGGTAGAACACGTCGCCGGGGTACGCCTCGCGGCCCGGCGGACGGCGGAGGAGCAGCGAGAGCTGCCGGTACGCGACGGCCTGCTTCGAGAGGTCGTCGTACACGATGAGCGCGTGGCGGCCCGTGTCGCGGAAGTACTCCGCCATGGTCACGCCGGTGTACGGCGCGAGGTACTGCATCGGGGCGGGGTCGGACGCGTTCGCCGCGACGACCGTCGTGTACTCCATCGCGCCGTGCTTCTTCAGGGTCTCGACGACGCGGGCGACCGTCGACTGCTTCTGGCCGATGGCCACGTAGAAGCAGTGGAGGTTGTTCCCCTTGTTGTTGATGATCGTGTCGATCGCGACCGCGGTCTTGCCGGTCTGGCGGTCGCCGAGGATGAGCTCGCGCTGGCCGCGGCCGATCGGCACGAGGGCGTCGATCGCCTTGAGGCCGGTCTGCATCGGCTCGTGCACCGACTTGCGCTTCACGATGCCGGGGGCCTTGAGCTCGATCTTGCGGGTCTGCTTCGCGTTGATCGGGCCGCGGCCGTCGATCGGGTTCCCGAGGCCGTCCACGATGCGGCCGAGGAGCTCCTCGCCCACCGGCACCTCGGCGATCTTCCCCGTCCGCTTCACGGGGTCGCCCTCGCGGATGTGCTCCCAGTTCCCCATGATGGCGGCGCCGACGTTGTCCTCCTCGAGGTTGAGGACGAGGCCGCGGACGCCGTGCGGGAACTCGAGCAGCTCGCCGGCGGCGGCGCCGGCGAGGCCGTAGATGCGGGCGACGCCGTCGGCCTGGGAGAGGACGCTCCCGGTCTCGGCGACGTCGACCTTCTTCCCGTAGTCCTTGATCTGCTCGCGGATGATGCGGCTGATCTCGTCGGCGCGGATTTCCATCGAACCAGTCTCCGGAGAAGGGCGCGGCTTCGCGCCTCTTGAGGGGTGTTACCGCTTGAGCTGCTGACGGAGGTCCTCGAGCTGCGAGCGGACCGAGCCGTCGTAGACGAGGCTCCCGACCTGCGCGACGACGCCGCCGAGGATGGCGGGGTCGACCTCGCGGTCGAGCAGGACCTTCGCCTTCGTTGCCTGCGAGAGCTTCTCGGCCATCGCCTGCGCCGCGGCCTCGTCGAGCTTCACGGCCGAGGTGACCTTGGCGCGCAGGCGGCCGAGGTGCTGATCGGCGAAGTCGCCGAAGGTCGTGACGATCGCCGAGAGGTAGGCGAGGCGGTTGCGGTCGCCGAGCAGGAACAGGAGGTTCCGCGGCTCGGCGTCGAGGGAGAGCGCGGCGCCGAGCTTCTCGACGATCGCGCGGCGCTGCTCCTTCGAGTAGACGGGGTTCGACAGGACGTCCTGCAGATCGGGCGAGCCGTCGATCACCTGCTGAAGGGACAGCAGAGAGGTCGCCCAGGCTTCGACCCGACCCGCGTCGACGGCCAGGCCGAAGAGCGCCTTGGCGTAGCGGCGGGCGATGGAACCCATGATCATGAGGGGGCCGCACGTAGCACGGTGGAGGCGCCCCGGTCAAGCCTGAGACGCCGCCGAACCCCGCGCCTTTCCACACTGTTTGACAGCGTCCGTGGCCTGCTTACGTTCGCCGCGCCAACAGGAGGTGGAAAACCATGGCAATCATGACGAGATGGGAGCCCTTCCGGGACCTCGCGCGGCTGCAGGACGAGGTGAACCGGCTGTTCGACGACCGCGCCTACCGCGAGGGCGAGTCCGTCGGGTGGACGCCCGCCTGCGACATCTTCGAGGACGAGGAGGCCGTGACGCTCCGCTTCGAGCTCGCCGGCGTCGAGCCGAAGGACGTCGACATCCGGTTCGAGAACGGCGTCCTGACGGTGAAGGGCGAGCGGAAGCTCGAGAAGGACGACCAGCGGGAGAACTACCACCGCGTCGAGCGGTCCTACGGCACGTTCACCCGCGCGTTCTCGCTCCCCGGCACGCTCGACCCCGAGCGGATCAAGGCGGAGGCGAAGAACGGCGTCCTGCAGGTCACCCTCCCGAAGAAGCCCGAGGCGAAGCCCAGGGCCATCCAGGTGAAGGTCTCCTAGCGACTGGGTATTCGCGTTCGGGCGGACGACCGTTTGCGTACAAAGGAACGCGCGGGCCCCAATGAGGGACCCGCGCGTTCTCGTTTCGACACGGACTGCGGCCGGCGAAGAGCGGGCGGGACACGCGCGACCGACGGACGTGACCGCGTCGGGTGGACGTCTCCCGCTCGGACTCGCGCCCGAAGGCGCGAGTCCTCGGTGCTAAGGCTTGATCGCCTGGACCGGCGACGGGGACGGCGTGGACTTCGCCGCCGCCTTCTCGACGCCCTCCATCTTCGTCTGGCCCTCGAAGATGACGCCCTTCTCGACCATGAGCGAGGGGGTCTCGACGTTGCCGCGCATGCGCGCCGGGTGGTGCAGCTCCACCGCGGACTTCGCCTTCACGTTGCCGTTGATCTCGCCGTGGACGATGACCGTCCCGCAGGTGATCTCGGCGTTCACCTTGGCGCCCTCGCCGATGACGAGGACGTCGTTCGTCACGATCGTGCCGGTGAACTTCCCGTCGATCCGGACGGTGCCCTCGAACGTCAGCTTGCCTTCGAACTCCGAGCCGCGACCGAGGAGGGCGTTCAGGTCGCCCGAGGTCGCGGGCACGGAGGTGAATTCATCGCGCTTCAGCATGGCCATCGGATTCGGCTCCTCGTGCGGCGGGGTGTTGGGGGTCCGGGGGTCCGCCCGGCTCCCGGGCGGCGAACCCTCTCACTACGCTCCGATCTTCGCGAGTATTCCGTCGAGCTCGGCGAGGGAGGTGTACTCGACCTCGAGCTTGCCCGCGACCGCGGACTTGGGGACCACCCGGCAGCGCGTTCCGAGCCTGCGCTGCAGCCGCGTCGCGAGCGCCCGGACGGCCGGCGTCTCGGATGGGGCCTCCGCGGGCTTCCCCTTCCTCGAGAGCTGCCTCACCAGGGCCTCGGTCGCCCGGACGGAGAGCCCCTCCCGGACCACCCGCTGGGCCACCCGCCGGATCGCCTCCTCCCCGTCCAGGCCGAGGAGCGCCCGGGCGTGAACCATGTCGAGGCGGCCGTCCTTCACGAGCTCGCGCACCTCGCCGGGGAGCTTGAGGAGCCGGAGCGCGTTCGCGACCGTCGAGCGGTCCTTCCCGACCCGCTGCGAGATGGCCTCCTGCGTGAGCCCGTGGTCGTCGAGGAGCACCTCGTAGGCCTCCGCCTCCTCGACCGCGTTCAGGTCCTCGCGCTGGAGGTTCTCGACGAGGGCGAGCTCGAACGCCTGGCGCTCGGTCGCCTCCCGGACGATCGCCGGGATCTCCTTCAGCCCGGCGCGCTGCGCCGCGCGCCAGCGGCGCTCGCCGGCGAGGATCCTGTACTTCCCGCCCTCGCGCCGGACGAGGATCGGCTCCAGGATCCCGTGCTCGCGGATCGACGCCGCGAGCTCCGCGAGCCGCGCCTCCTCGAACCGGTTCCGCGGCTGCTTCGGGTTCCGCTCCACCGACTCGACCGGCAGCGAGAGCAGCGTCCTCCCGGGCGCGCCGCCGCCGGACGGGGGCGGCGCGGCGTTCGAGAGGAGCGCCGCCATGCCGCGGCCGAGCGCCGGCCGGCGCTTGTCCGCCATCGTCACGCGCGACCTCCTGCGCCGAGCCGGCGCGTCACCTCGCGGGCGAGCTCGAGGTAGCACTGACACCCCTTCGACGTGACGTCGTAGAGGAGGATGGGCTTGCCGTGGGAGGGCGCCTCGGAGAGCCGGACGTTCCGCGGGATGACGGTCTTGAAGACCTGGCTCTTGAAGGTCGACCGGATCTCGTCCGCCACCTGGTTCGCGAGGTTGTTCGCCGAGTACATGGTGAGGACGATCCCGTCCACCTTGAGCCCCGGGTTCGCGGCGGCGCGGACGAGCTCGATCGTCTTGAGGACGTCGGCGAGCCCCTCGAGCGCGTAGTACTCGCACTGCAGCGGGATGACGACGCCCTGGGCCGCGACGAGCCCGTTCAGCGTGAGCAGGCCGAGCGACGGCGGGCAGTCGATGATGACGTACTCGTACTCGCCCGCGATCGCGTCCACGGCCCGCTTGAGGCGCGCCTCGCGGCCGTCGATCTCGGCGAGCTCGAGCTCGGCCCCGACGAGGTGCTTCGAGGCGGGGACGAGGTCGAGGAACTTGAGCTCGGTCTTCCGCACCGCGTCCTTCAGCGGGAGGCCGTCGAGGAGCACCTCGTAGACGGTCCGGTCGGAGTCGTCGCGCCGGATGCCGAGGGCGCTGCCGGCGTTCCCCTGGGGATCCACGTCGATGAGGAGCGTCCGGCGCTCCGCCGCCGCGAGGGAGGCGGCGAGGTTCACCGCGGTCGTCGTCTTGCCGACGCCACCCTTCTGGTTCGCGATCGTGAGGATGCGGCTCATCGACCCGGCTTCCATTCCGGGGGGCAGGCCCCCGACCTTCTTCTTCGACACGCGAGACCCCCAAGTACCGGGGACTGGCGCCTTCGGGCGCCAGTCCGGGCGGCTGTCCGACTCCAAGCACGGGGCGGGTCGACCGGCGGCGCCGCGTTCCCCGCCCCCTGAGCTCGGCGCGAATCTCCCCCATCCATCTGACACCCGTGTTCCACGTGGAACACCCGCGGCCGCCGGGAGTCGGGCCCGTCCGCGGACGTTCGCTGTTCCACGTGG
>JAHWYA010000337.1 GCA_020028115.1 Anaeromyxobacter sp. | reverse complement strand
GGCGCGGCGCGCTTCGTCGACGCGTTCATCGCCGCGGCCGAGCTCGACGCCGCCACGATCGCCGCGGCGCGCGTCGAGGCGGCCGCGCAGCACGGCGACCACCAGGTCTGGTTCGAGGCGCTGTCCGGCGGGATCGACTGGAAGGCGCTCACGGGCGAGTGGGAGGCCGCGACGGACGCGGTCGTCGAGCGGGTCTCCACCGCGGTGTCCGACAACCTCGGCGCCATCGTCACCGAGATCCGCCAGACCGGCGAGCTCGGGCAGCTCCTCGCGCGCGCCGCGTCGGGCGCGACGCTCACGGCGGAGGAGCGGAAGAAGGTCCGCTCGCAGCTCATCGACCTCGCGAAGGCGGTCCCGGCCCTCGCGATCTTCGCCGCGCCCGGCGGGATGCTCCTCCTCCCGCTCCTCGCGAAGCTCCTCCCCTTCAACCTCCTGCCGAGCGCGTGGGACAAGCCCGCGGCCCCGAAGGCCGAGCCGAAGCGCTGACGCAACCCCGTTCGCCCCGAGCGCAGCGCCGCCTCCGGCGGCGCGGAGCCGAGGGGCGGAGCGGCGCTACTCGGCCCCCCGGCGCAGCCGCGTCGCGAGGCGCAGCGCGTCCTCGTTCACGCCCGCCGTCAGCGTGCGGCCGCGGTCGGCGGCGATCATCGCGTCGATCTTCGCGGCGACGGCCGCGCCCGCGGCGCCGACCTTCTCGCGCCCCGCGATCCACCCGAGGGCGAGGACGGCGTGGTAGCGCGCGGCCACCTCCGCGGCGTCGGCCACCGGGCGCACGATCGCCTCGCCCAGCGCCGCGGCGTTCGCCGCGGTGCCGCCCCGCCCGAGCTCGAGCGCCGCCCGGTCGCGCACCGCCGCGCTCGGGTCGGCGAGCTTCCCCGCCCAGCACGACGCGTCCCCGCAGGCCTTCGCCGCCTCGAGCCGCGCGACCATCCCCGCGTAGGCGGCCTGGCGGGCGGCGTCGCAGCCCTTCGGGCAGTCCTTCGCCTGGGCCGCGCCGATGAACGCGAGCTCGCCCGGCCCGCCGAGGCGCGAGATCGCGAGGAGCGGGCCCTCGCGCTGGTCCCAGTCGCCGGTCGCCGCCGCGCCCTTGAGCGGCTGGACCGCGGCGGGGTCGCCGATGCGGGCGACGGCGTCGCAGTACCGATCGCGGACGTCGGGATCCCGCTCCCGCGCGGCCAGCTCGGCGAGCGGCCGCGCCGCCTCCTTCGCCCGCATCCGGCCGAGCGACTCCGCCGCGAGGACGCGGACGTACATCTGCACGCCGGCGTCGGGGTCCTGGTACGAGAGCTTCTGGACGAGCGCGGGCACCGCGTCCGGCCCGCCCACGTCGCCGAGGAGCTGCGCCGACTTCGCGTAGAGCGCGCCGGGGACGACGCCGCGCTCCTTCGCCCAGCTCGCGAGCGCGGCGTCCTTCCCCTCGAGGACGGCGAGGAGCGACGGCGCCATCGGGCGGCCGATCTGCGACACCGCGAACGCCGCCTCCGGGAAGAAGGAGACCCCGGGCCGCTCCTCGAACAGCATCTTGAGGACGGCGGGCGCGGCGCGCTCGTCGCCGATCCGGCCGAGCGCGAGGAGGGCCTTCTTCGCGGTGAAGGGCTCGACGCCGGCGCCCGTCGCCACGCCGACGAGCGTGTCGATCGCGGCGGGATCGCCGATGCGCCCGAGGGCATCCACCGCCGCGACCTGCACGTAGCCGTCCGGCGAGGTGACGAGGTCGGTGAGGGCGGGGACCGCGTCCTTCGCGCGGAGCGCGCCGAGCGCGTCGGCGATGTAGCGGTTCGCGTCGAGCACGTCGCGATCGCGGCTCCCCTTGTCGAGCGCGGCGACGAGCGGCCTCACCGCCGCCGGGTCGCCGATCTCGCCGAGCGCGAGCGCGGCCTGCGCGCGCGCGCGCGGCGCCTGCTTCAGGATCTCGACGAGGATGGGGACCGCGGCCTGCTTGTCACCGGAGGCCTTGCGGACCTCGGAGAGGGCCTGGAGCTTCTCGTCCATCCGGCTCCGGCTCTCCGCGCGCTTCGCCCAGCCCTCGGCGTCGGTGGGGTTCCCGCAGGCGGCGAGCAGGCAGCAGGCGACGGCGACGGCGGCGTGGCGCATGGCTTCTCCTACTGGGAGCCGGTCTTCCGGCCCGGTGCGGGGACCGACAGGGGCGTGAGCTCGAGATCGTCCTGCGCGAGGGCGGCGCGGCGCTCCTGCGCGGCCCGCGCGAGGGCGTCGATGGACGGCGCGAGCTCCGGCGCGACCGCCGCCGCCGCGCGCATGCGGCGGACCGCGTCCTCGAGGACGGCCGTGTGGCGGGCCTCGCGGACCTTCATGGAGTCCACCGCGTCGAGGAAGTTGCGGAAGAAGAGCTTGAGCTCGTCGCTCCGCCGCAGCGTGCGCATCCTCGGGAAGCGCCCCTCGGCGAGGACCCGCAGGTAGTGCCCCATCACGAACACCGGCCCGGCCACGCGGTGCGTGATGACGACGCCGAGGAGGCCGAGGGACGCGGCGAGGAGGAGCGCGATGGCGACGAACGCCCCGAGGAGCAGCCGGTCGCTGCGCTCGACGAGCGCCCGGGTCTCGGCGTCCGGCGACAGGAGCGCCGTCGCCTGCACGTGGGCCTGGTGGAGCCAGATCCCGAACACGGCCGCGACGACCAGCCCCGCCCCCGCCATCAGGAGGGCGTACTTGAGCTGGAACCCCCGGTCGACGAGGTAGCGTCTGCGCGGCGCGGGGGGCCTCCCCGCTGCGGCGGATGCCTCGCTCATGCGATGCTCCCCTTTCGAGCCCGGGATTCTATCGCGGGGACGTCATGACGGAAATGCGTCGAGGACTTGCGGTGGATCTGGAGGCGATCTGGCGTGGCGCACTGCGCCGCACCCAGGCCATCCCCCTCGTACGGGCGGCGCTCCAGTCCGACCCGCCGCCGCCCGGTCCAGTCCGCATCCTGGCGATCGGAAAAGCCGCGCTGCCCATGATGGAAGCGGCCCTCTCAGCGCTCGGATCGCGGGCCACGGACCCGCTCTGCGTCGTCCCCGAGGGAGGCCGCGCCGTCCTCCCCGGGGCGCGCGTCGTCGTGGGATCGCACCCTCGCCCGAGCCCGCGGTCCGCCGCGGCCGGCGCCGAGATCCTCGCCTGGGCGGACCGGAACGCCGGACGCGCGGTCCTCGCGCTCGTCTCCGGCGGCGGGAGCGCCCTCGCCGTCGCCCCCGCGGAGGGGCTCTCGTTCGAGGAGAAGGTCGACGGCGCGGCCGCGCTCATGCGCGCCGGCGCGACCATCGGCGAGCTGAACGCGCTGCGCAAGCACCTGTCGCGCACGAAGGGCGGCCAGCTCGCGGCGCGCCTCGCGCCCGCCGAGGTCCGCGTGCTCGTCCTCTCCGACGTCCCCGGCGACGACCTCTCCACGATCGCGTCCGGCCCGTTCGCTCCCGACCCGACGACCTTCGCCGACGCGCTCGGGTTCGTCCGCGGGCGCGGGGCGCAGGTCCCGCTCGGCGTGACGGCGCGGCTCGAGGCGGGCGTGCGCGGGGAGCTCGCCGAGACGCCGAAGCCCGGGGATCCGCGCCTCGCCCGCGTCGTCCACCGGCTCCTCGCCGGGCCCGTCGACCTCGCGCGCGCCGCCGCCGAGGAGGCGCGCGCGCGCGGGTTCACCCCCGAGGTCGAGCCCGTCGCGCTCACGGGCGACGTCGCCGACGTCGCCGCCCGCCTGGCCGGGTGGGCGCGCGCGAGCGCGGGACGCGGGCGGCG
>JAHWYA010000336.1 GCA_020028115.1 Anaeromyxobacter sp. | reverse complement strand
GGTGGCCGCCGCCGGGTTCGCGGCCGCGCTCGGCGGCGTCGCGGCGCTCGTCTCGCGGCGGCTCGCGTTCTACGAGGTCGCGGCGGCCTCGCTCCTGTGGGGCGCCCTCGTCGCGATCGTCGCGGCGGTGCCGCGCCTCCGCGGCGCGGAGCCGCTCGCCCACCTCGAGGCGCAGGGGACGCTCGTCGTCGTCCTCGGCCTCCTCGGCGCGGGCCTCCTCGCCGCCACCGCGGTGTTCGCGGGCGCGACGCTCGCCTACCTCGCCACCGGCACCGGCCGGCTCGACACCTCGGTCTCGTACGAGCTCTTCGTGGCGCGGAGCCACCTGCGCCTGAGCCCGCGGACGGTGGCCGCGCTGTTCGGGATCGTCGTGACGGGGCTCCTCCCGGGGCTGCTCGTCGCGCTCGGCTGGTCCCTCGTGCGCGACGCGCGGGAGCGGCGCGCCTACCGGCGCGGCGAGCTGTTCCGCCGCGGCCGGATGCCGGCGACGCTCCTCATGACCCTCATCTCGATCGGCGGCGTGGCGATCGGGGTCTGGGCCCTCACCGTCGTCCTCTCGGTGATGAGCGGCTTCGAGGCCGATCTGAAGAAGAAGATCCTCGGCCACAACGCCCACGGGATGGTCCTCACCTACGGGCAGGACGCGTTCCAGGAGTGGCGCGGCGCGCGGGAGAAGGTGCTCGGCGTGCCAGGCGTCGCCGGCGCGACCCCGTTCCTCTACAACGAGGTGATGCTCTCGGCCGGGCAGAACCTCACCGGCGCGATCCTGAAGGGCATCGACCTCGACACGGTCGGCACGGTGACGGACCTCCCGAAGAACGTGGAGGACGGGAAGCTGCCCTGGCTGCGGGCGCCCGCGGACATCCCGCACCCCGCCCGCGATCCGGAGGCGCTCTCCACCCCGGTGCCGCGGTCCCCGCGGGAGCGGGTGCTCCCGGGGATCGTGATCGGGCGCGAGCTCGCGCGGGCGCTGCGGGTCTTCGTCGGCGACCAGGTGAACGTCGTGTCGCCCTTCGGCGACCTCGGCCCGGCCGGCCCGCAGCCGAAGAGCCGCCCGTTCCGCGTCGCCGCGATCTTCTACAGCGGCATGTACGAGTACGACTCGAAGTTCGCGTACCTGGACCTCGACGAGGCGCAGCGCTTCTTCGGCACCGGCGACACCATCACCGGCCTCGAGCTCCGGGTCGACGACGTCGACGCCGCCCGCGCGGTGATGGGGCGGGTGGTCCACGCGCTCGGCGGCTGGCCGTTCCGGGCGAAGGACTGGGGCGAGCTCAACCGCAGCCTCTTCTCCGCCCTGCAGATGGAGAAGGTGGTGATGGCGGTCATCCTCGGGTTCATCGTGCTCGTCGCGAGCTTCATCATCGTCGCGACGCTCATCATGCTCGTGCTCGAGAAGACGCGGGAGATCGCGGTCCTGAAGTCGATGGGCGCCGGCGTCCCGTCGGTGATGAAGATCTTCGTCGCCGAGGGGGTGATCATCGGCGCGATCGGCACCGCCTTCGGCCTCATCCTCGGCTACGGGACGTGCCTGCTCATCGACCGGGTGGGGATCCCGCTCGACCCCGAGGTCTACTACATCTCGAACCTGCCGGTGCTCATCGAGCCGGCGCAGTTCGGCCTCGCCGCCCTCGGCGCGCTGCTCCTCTCCTTCCTCGCGACCATCTACCCGGCCACGAAGGCCGCGCGGCTCCGCCCCGTCGACGGTCTGAGGGCGGACTGATGACGCCCTTCATCCGGATCGAGGGGCTCGCGAAGACCTACCTCATGGCGGACCGCCGCCTCGAGGTGCTCCGGGGGATCGACCTCGACATCGCCCGCGGGGAGGTGGTCGCGCTCACCGGGCCGTCCGGCGCGGGGAAGAGCACCTTCCTCCACCTGCTCGGCACCCTCGACGTCCCGACGCGCGGCCGGATCCGCTTCGACGGCGAGGACGTGTTCGAGCGCGGGGAGGAGGGGCTCGCGTCGTTCCGGAACGAGACCGTCGGGTTCGTCTTCCAGAGCCACCACCTGCTCCCGGAGTTCACCGCCCTAGAGAACGCCATGATGCCCGGGCTCATCCGCCGGATCCCGCGCGCGGAGGCGCGGCGGAAGGCGGCCGCGATGCTCGAGCGCGTCGGGCTCGGCGATCGCCTGGAGCACCGCCCCGGCGAGCTCTCCGGCGGCGAGCAGCAGCGGGTCGCGCTCGCGCGCGCCCTGTCCCTGTCGCCGAGGCTCCTCCTCGCGGACGAGCCGACCGGCAACCTCGACCCGCAGACCGCGGACGGGATCCACGCCCTGCTCGTCGAGCTCAACCGGTCGCTCGGGATCACCGCGGTGGTCGTCACCCACAACGAGCGGCTCGCGCAGGCCCTCCCGCGCCGCCTCCGCCTCGTCGAGGGGCGGCTCGCGTAGCTTCTCTGCGCTTCCCGCGCGCACCTTCGCGCCGGAAGTGATTGAGCTTTTGCGCCCCTCGGTCTAGATTCCCCCGCTCCGTGTCGCGCCTCCCGAACAGCGCCCTGGGCCTCCTCGCGGCGCTCGCCGTCGCGCTCGCCCCCGCCCCCGCCCTCGCCCAGCCGCTCGTCGAGGACGTGCGGGTCGAGGGCAACCGGCGCGTCGAGCCGGACGCCATCCGCAACGCCATCACCGCGCGCAAGGGGCAGCCGTACGACCCGCGCAAGGTCCAGGCGGACGTCCGCGCCCTCATGAAGCTCGGGCTGTTCTCCGACGTCGCCGTCGAGCGCGAGGGGACGCGCGACGCGCCGGTCCTCGTCTACCGCGTCATCGAGCGGCCCGCGCTCCGCGAGTGGCGCGTGGAGGGGAACGAGGAGCTCTCGAAGAAGGACCTCGAGGAGACCGTCACGATCAAGGCGGGGCAGCTCGTCGATCCCGCCGCCGTCCAGAAGGACGTGAAGAAGATCCAGGAGAAGTACGTCGAGAAGGGGTACTTCCTCGCCGAGGTCTCGAGCCGGACGGAGCCGCTCGCCGACAACCAGGTGGACGTCGTCTTCGTCGTGAAGGAGCAGGCGAAGGTCCAGGTGAAGGAGGTCCGCTTCATCGGCAACGCCCGGCTCGCGACGGACGAGCTCCACAAGGTGATGCAGACGCGCGAGGGGAGCCTGCTGTCCTTCCTCTCCGACGCGGGCACCTACCGCGACGAGGCGCTGCAGCGCGACCTCCAGGCGATCCAGGCGCTCTACCTCGACAAGGGCTACGTCACGGTGAAGGTGGGCACGCCGTCCGTGGCGCTCTCGCCGGACCGGCGGTTCCTCTTCGTCACGGTCCCCGTCGAGGAGGGCGAGCAGTACACGATCGGGAAGATCGGGTTCGACGGGCAGCTCCTCGAGCAGGAGCCGAAGCTCCGCCGCCTGCTCAAGACGAAGAGCGGCGCGACCTTCGCGCGCTCCGACGTGGCCGCCGACCTGTTCGCGGTCGGCGACGTCTACAAGGACCTCGGCCACGCGTACGCGAACGTCACGCCGCTCACCGCGACCGACCCCGAGAAGCGGATCGTCGACCTCACCTTCGACGTGCAGCCGGGCAAGGTGGTCAGCTTCGAGCGGATCGAGATCGTCGGGAACGAGAAGACCCGCGACAAGGTGATCCGGCGCGAGCTCCGGATCTACGAGGGGGAGCTCTTCAGCGGCACCGGCATGCGCCAGTCGAAGCAGCGCGTCACCGCGCTCGGCTTCTTCGAGACGGTCGACCTCACGACCCGCCGCGGCAGCGCCGACGACCTGATCGTCG
>JAHWYA010000024.1 GCA_020028115.1 Anaeromyxobacter sp. | reverse complement strand
CGGCGCAGCCGGGCGGCTCGTAGCAGCCGCCGCCGATGCAGGCGCCGCCCCCGCAGACCGTGCCCTTGCCGCAGACGAGGCTCACGCTCTGGAGCGTGTCCGGGTCGACCTGCGTCATGCTCACCGGGCACGGGTCGATGCAGGTGCCGTACTGGCACACCGCGCCGATCGCGCAGCCCGGCGCGGGGAGGTCGCCGCACGCGCCGGGGATCACGGTCCCGGACGAGCTGCTGCTGCACCCGTAGCCCTCGGGCGGCGGTACCTCGGTGCCGCAGGTCGCCGGGACGCAGACGCCGCGCACGCAGGCGGAGCCGGTCGGGCACACCGCGGTCTCGTCGACCCCGTCGGGATCCCCGTCCGTCGTGAGCGGGCCGGCGGCACCGACCGCGCCATCCGGCGACGCGACGCGCGGGCCGTCGCAGTCGTTGTCGCGCCCGTCGCAGTACTCGAGCGTGCTCTGGATGCCGAAGCCCTTGCACGGGGCCCACTCGCCGTTGTCGCAGTCGCGACGACCCCAGGTGCAGGCGCCGCGGCCGGCCTCGGGCGGGAAGACGCCGGGCGTCGGGCCGTAGCAGGACTGCCACTCGCCCGGCTGACAGTCGAGGCACTTCGCCGTCACGTGGTCGCAGTTGATGTCCGCCTCGGGGACGTAGCCGACGATCGACACGCACGCCTCGGGCTCGCTCAGCTCCGCGACGACCTCGTCCTCGCAGGGGCCCCACGTGTTGCCCGAGCACGTCTGGGTCCCGGTCCGGCAGATCCCGTCGCCCGGGTTCCCGGGGCCGCTGAAGCACGCGCGCTGCGCGCCGTCGTTGCAGGTGCAGCCGGTGAGCACGGTGCCGTTGCAGTCGAGGTCGAGCGCGGTCGTGATCGTGGTGGGGTCGGCCGGGCAGACTTCGGGCTCCGGCAGGACCTCGCCCTTGCACGCGCCGGGGACGAAGCCGGACCCGAGGTCCTCGCCCCACGCGCCGGACGCGCACACCTGGGTGCCCTGGCGGCACTCGCCCCGCGGCAGCCCCGTGCCGGGGTCGATCGAGTACGCCGGCCCGCCGTAGCAGGTCCGCGCGAGGCCGTCGTCCTCGACGCCGTTGCAGTCGTCGTCGAGCGCGTTGCAGCTCTCCTGCGACGGCAGCACCTGCCCGACGCACGCCGACATCCCGAAGGTGCCGTCCGGGTTGCGGACGCAGGACGAGACGCCGGGGCGGCACATGCCCACGGTGCGCGTCGCCTGGAACTGCGGGGCAGTTCGGCCGAGCGGGTCGACGTATCCCGCGGGCGGCGCGTAGCACTCCTGCGTCAGGTCCTCGTCGACGGCGCCGTTGCAGTTGTCGTCGACGCCGTTGCAGCTCTCGGTGAGCTGGCCCGGCTGCACCGTCGGGATGCAGACCGGCTGGCCGGCCTGGCATTGGTACGTGCCGGCGGCGCAGACGCCGTGGAGGCCGGTGTTGCAGGAGATGCCGCTCGAGGTGCACGACGCGCCGAGGTTGAAGAGGGTGTTGAGGACGAGGCGGGAGCCCGCCACCTGGAAGGCGCCCTCGACGCCCGAGTAGCTGTGGCCGCCGAGGTAGACGATCGAGCCGCGCCCTGCCTCGGACGGCCGGTACGTGAAGTAGTCCCACTTGTCGAACCGATCGCCGCGGCTCGTGGTCCCCGCGCCGGCGGGATCGGGGTAGCCGCCGACGAGGCGGATGGTCCCGCCCTTGTAGGTGGTGGAGTTCTGCGGGCGATAGTCCTCGATCGCGCCGGTGAAGGCGGTGAACGGGAAGTCGCCGATCTGGAGGAGCGGGGAGGAGAGGTTCGAGGTCGCGAAGAGCGGGTCGCGCTGCGGGATGTAGAGGGGCGGCGGGAGCTGCGTGCCGCTCTGCGACGAGTTCACGTCGGGCAGCTCGTTGTAGCGGACGCCGGATTCGGTCTGGAACCGGGTGGATTGGTCGCTCGCCCCCTGCTTGTAGTCCACGGTGTAGTCGCTCGCGCTCGTGCCGGTGAAACCCGCCTTGAAGGTGCCCTCGAGGCTCCCGAGGCCGGCGCACTCGGCGAAGACGTCGTTGCCCGCGGCGACGAACGCGCCGATGGTCTTGAGCGTCTGGTCGACCTGCGCCGCCGTGTAGCGGCTGGCCGAGCAGCCGCTCGTGCACGCCGGCGAGGAGTTGAAGCACGCCGTCGCGCTCGAGACGTCGGCGCACGAGCCCGGCGCCACCCAGTGCGGCATCCAGAGGATCGCGTACCCGTTGGCGAAGAGGCGGCTCGAGGACGCGGGGCCGCCGGGCGTGGACGGCTGGAAGTCCGCGATGCCGAGCTTGTCGTAGATCTCGCCGTGCGTGCCGGTGGCGGTGCCGCCCGCGGCGCCGGTGCCGATGCCCGCGCGCTCGAGGTACCCCCGGATCACGTCCTCCGAGTTCCTGGGGTTCGAGACGCCCGTCTGCCCGGAGTTCAGGTTGCCCGACCCGATGTCGAGGAGCGCGAGCTTCGGCGGGACCGCGCCGCCGGCGTCCCAGCCGCCCGCCATCGTCTTCATCGCGTAGCCCTTGAACGCGACGTTCGAGACGTGGACGTTCACGTCGGAGAAGGTGCCGCGGAGGTTCTGCAGGACGGCGGAGGCGCGGTCGTAGTCGGCGCCGTCCACGACGAAGGCGCCGCCCGTGTAGTTGATCGTCGCCCCCACCGTCGGCGGGCTGCCCTGGCCGCCGGTCCCCCAGTCGTAGAGGAACACCGGTGGGCCGGAGTTGTACTGGACGGTCAGGTCGTAGTCGTCGAGGTGCTGCTTGTTCTGCGCGATGATCCAGTAGACCGCGACCTTGTTCCGGATGAGCTGGTAGACGAGGCCGTACGCCTTCATCACGTCGCCGCGGTCGAGCGCCTGCGGGCAGAGGAGGCCCTGGAAGCGGTTCTGGTTCGACGCGGAGGGGAGGGGGGTCCTGTAGCCCGTCTTCGTGCAGTTCGAGGTCGCGGTGTTGAGCGGGCTCGTGAGCACGCTCCCCGTCGTCGTCGTCTCGACCGTGCACTGGTAGCAGACGTCCATCGGGATGATGAGCGTCTTCTTGGAGAAGATCTTGGGCCCCTCGCCCGGATCCCCGCAGGTCGGCGCCATGAGCGGCAGGGCGCCGAGCGCGATCACCAGCGGTACGAGTCGCGCGGAGAAGCCGCTGCGGCGCAGGACGGGCGAGAAGGTCATGTCATGCTCCTCCGGGACACGCCGCGAGATTACCACGCGAGATCGGAACGTTGACGACCCCCCGCGCGCGTGAGACTCGGAGCTTGCTTGCCGGACTCGTCCCACATCTCCCGACCCGCGCCGCTCGCGCCGCGCGAGCTCGTCGCGACCTGGGCGAAGATCGTCGCCTGGCTCGCGGCCGCGAAGCTCGTCTCGCTCGTCGAGCCGACGGGGCTCCTCGGCGCGAACCTCGCCGGCGTCGCGGCGTTCCTGTTCATCGCGCTCCCCGATGCGCGCCTGCGCGCGCGCGGCGAGGGGTGGGACGCGTATGGGCTCGCGTGGGAGGGGTGGCGCGATCCGCGCACCTGGCGCGCCTGGGGGCGCGGCGCCGGGTCGGCGCTCGCCGTCGCCGCGGTGGTGTTCCCCGTCTTCGCCGCCGGCTTCGCGGCGTACGCGGCGCTCCTCCCCGAGCTTCCGCCAGCGGTGGCGCGTCTCCTCGCGCCCTACGCCGGCGCGCCCCGGCTCGCGTTCCGGCTCCCGGAGGGCCTGCCCGTCCTCGCGGTCGTCCAGCTCCTCGTGGTGGCGCTGCCCGAGGAGCTGTTCTACCGGGGGTTCGTGCAGACCGCGTGGGCACGGGCCGCGCCGTCGCGCGGCGTCACCGTCCTCGGCGCGCGGCTCGGCGCGGGCTTCCTCTGGACGCAGGTCCTGTTCGCCGCAGGGCACCTCGTCGTGCTGCAGCCGTGGCGGCTCGGGACCTTCTTCCCCGGGCTCCTCTTCGGCTGGCTCCGCGAGCGGACGGGCGGCCTCGCGGCGCCGATCGTCCTCCACGCCCTCTCGAACCTCTTCATCGCCACGCTCGAGGCGAGCTTCTACCGGTGAGCCCGGCCGCCCCCGCCGCGGAGCGTGACCGCGCCCCCCGGGCGCGCTAGGAGACGAGGATGCCCGCGACCATCCGCGAGATGCTGGAGGAGCAGGAGGAGAAGACGCTCCACCCCCGCGCCGCCCGCTCCGCCGGATCGCGCGGCCGCGCCCAGCCCGAGGAGCCGGACGAGGAGCGCCCCGCCTTCCAGCGGGACCGCGACCGGCTCGTCCACACGAAGGCGTTCCGGCGGCTCGCGGGGAAGACCCAGGTTTTCCTCGCGCCGAAGGGCGACCACTACCGGACGCGGCTCACGCACACGCTCGAGGTGGCGCAGGTCGCCCGGTCCGTCGCGCGCGCGCTGCGGCTGAACGAGATGCTCGTCGAGGCGATGGTCATGGGCCACGACCTCGGCCACACGCCGTTCGGCCACGCCGGGGAGCGGCTCCTCTCCGAGGTCGTGCCCGGCGGCTTCCACCACGTGGTGCAGTCGGTGCGCGTCGTCGAGGCCCTCGAGAACGACGGCCGGGGGCTGAACCTCACCGCCGAGGTGCGGGACGGGATCCTGCGCCACTCGAAGGGGCGCGGGAACGTCCTCCTCTCCGGCGGCCAGAAGGCCCTCACCCTCGAGGCGGAGATCGTCCGGATCGCCGACATCGTCGCGTACGTGAACCACGACCTCGACGACGCGATGCGCGCGGGGCTCTTCTCGGAGCAGGACGTGCCGGCCGCGATCCGGCAGGCGCTCGGGGGCGAGCGGACGCAGCGCTTCCGCACCCTGGTGCGCGACGTCATCCGCGGCTCCGACGTGGAGGGCGGCGGCCACATCCAGATGTCCGGCGAGGTCCACGGTGCGCTCCTCGCGCTCCGCGACTTCCTCTACGCCCGCGTGTACGAGAACCCGGTCGTGCACGACGAGTTCGTGAAGGCGCAGCGGATCCTGCGGGACCTCTGGGCGTGGTGCCTCGAGGACCCCGCCCGGCTCGCGCTCCGGTTCCAGGTCGCGCCGCGCGACGGCGAGACGGTCGAGCGGGCGGTGACCGACTGGCTGTCGGGGATGACCGACCGGTTCGCCATCGCGACCTGGGAGGCGCTCTTCGTGCCGCGCCCCTGGGATGGGGCATAGCCGCGCGGCGCTACGGGCCGGTGCCGATCGCGGTGACCGAGACCTGGAGGGTGCGGCCGACGGCGACCGCGCTGCCCTCGGGGACCTCGATGAAGCCGTTCGGCGAGCGGAGCCGGTTCGCGAAGGCGACCGCCTTCACGCGCCGGTGCGGCCGCACCTGCGGCTCGCTCTCCGGCGTCCGCAGGTCGATGGCGTGGATCGGGCAGGGGACGATGCCCTCGAGCAGCGCGTACTGCAGCGGCCCGCCGCGGCGCGTCGCGACCATGACGCGCCCGTTCGTCGCGACGAAGTTCAGCCGGCTCGGCCGCTGCGCGCCCGCCTCGCGCGACCACGTCTCGAGCTGCCGGACCGTGCCGGCGAGGGCCCGCGCCGCCGTGCCGGGGTCGAGGTCGAGCTCGTCGATCCGGTTCTCGTCCTTGAGCAGCTTCAGGAACCACATGAACGCGTGCTCGGAGTCGGTCTCGCCCATGACGTTGCGGCGGAGGAAGTCGGGCAGGCGGGCGACGAGCTCCGGGCGGACGTCGTCGAAGGCCTCGACCGTCCCGTCGTGGGCGAACAGCCAGCGGCGGAACCGGAACGGGTGCGTGTTCTCGTCCTTCGCCTTGCCGACCGTCGCGTGCCGCGCGTGGACGAGCAGCGCCTCGGAGTCGAGCTTGCGCCCGACGAGCTCGGCGAGCCGGAGCGGATGCGCGGCGCCCGTGGGGCGCTTCCCGAGCAGGACGCTGCCTCCTCCGTAGTGCCCGAACCCGTACGCGTCCGGTAGGCGGTCGCCCTCCGCCAGCGCCACGTGCGCGTCGAGCCGTGCCACCTGGCACCGCAGCAGGTTCGGATCGCTCTGGAGGATCGCGACGAGCGCACCCATGGTTCCGTTCCCTCTGACCGGTGGTGACGAGCCCGCTGCCTCGCCACCCCAAGAGTAATAACGGCGGCGGCGCCGCGAACATCCCGTCCCCGAACGGACGGGCGCACGAGCCTCCGTTTGACAGCCTCTTCGGGACGCCGATAGGATGCCCTAACCCGGCGAAACCCCTGGACGAACCCTCCGCATGAGCGACGAAATCGCCGTCGGCATCGACCTCGGCACGAGCTACAGCGCGGTCGCGGCCGTCACCGATCCGGGCGGCCCCCCCGCCGTGCTCCCGAACGAGTGGGGCGACTTCACCCACGCCTCGGTCGTGTCGTTCCTCGAGGACGGGAGCGTCCTCGTCGGCAACGACGCGAAGAAGAACATCATCACCAACGCCGAGAACACGATCTACTCGGCGAAGCGGCTCATCGGCCGGTTCTTCTTCTCCGACGAGGTGAAGAAGGCCCAGGCGGTGATGCCGTACCGGATCCTGGAGGGGCCGAACAACGGGGTCCGGCTGCAGGTGAAGGACAAGGTCTTCGCGATCCCGGAGATCTCCGCGCTCGTCCTGAAGGAGATGAAGGCGATCGCCGAGACCGCGCTCGGGCGGCCGGTGACGAAGGCCGTGGTCACCTGCCCGGCCTACTTCAACGACAACCAGCGCCAGGCGACGAAGGACGCCGGCCGGATCGCCGGCCTCGAGGTGCTCCGGATCATCAACGAGCCGACCGCCGCGGCGCTCGCCTACGGCTTCGGCCGGGACATCTCGCAGAAGATCTGCATCTACGACCTCGGCGGCGGCACCTTCGACGTCTCGATCCTCGAGATCGGGAAGGACGTCTTCGAGGTGCTCTCGACCGCGGGCGACACGTACCTCGGCGGCGACGACTTCGACGACCGCATCATGACGTGGCTCGCCGACGACTTCCTCGCGAAGCACGGGCTCGACCTCCGCCAGAACAAGTTCTGCCTGCAGATGCTCAAGGAGGCGGGCGAGCGCGCGAAGATCGACGTCGGCCGCGACGGCGTCGCCGACATCCTGGTGCCGGGGATCTGCCAGTCGCCCGAGGGCGACGTGGTGGACCTCGCCCAGAAGCTCACGCAGGACCAGTTCAACCGGATGGTGATGGATCTCGTGCAGCGCACCTTCAAGGTGTGCGACGAGGCGCTCCAGTCCGCGCGGCTCACCGCCGGGGACGTCGACGCCGTGATCCTCGTCGGCGGCCCGACGCGCCTGCCCATCATCCGGAACTCGGTCCGCCACTACTTCCAGAAGGACCCGATGACCGGGATCGACCCGGACCAGGTCGTCGCCCTCGGAGCCGCCATCCAGGCCAGCGCCCTCCTCAACGCGAGCGCGGCGGAGCACGGCCAGGCGAGCTACCTCCTCGACGTGACGCCCCTCTCGCTCCGCGTCGGCACGGTGGGCGGGTTCACCGAGAAGATCATCGAGAAGAACACGCCGATCCCGATCGAGAAGTCGAAGACCTTCACGACGAGCCGCGACGGCCAGGACCGCGTGAAGATCCGGGTGTACCAGGGCGAGTCCAACAAGGCGGACGGCTGCGAGCTGCTCGGCGAGTTCGAGTTCACCGGCTTCCGCATCGGGTACCGTGGCGAGGTGCAGATCCAGGTCACCTTCGAGATCGACTCGAACGGCATCGTGAACGTTTCGGCGACGGACCTCGAGACGGGCCAGAAGACCTCCACCACGATCGGGCTGTCGTCGGGCCTCAGCGCCGCCGAGCTCGAGCAGGCGATCGACCACAACGCGGAGATGGAGCTCGCGCGCGGCCCGCGCGCGGCGTGACCCCATGGACGAGCAGTTCGCGATGGAGGTCGAGGCGCTCGCCGCGGCGCTCGACCAGCTCGACTACTTCGGCATCCTGAAGCTCCCGCAGACCGCGACGCCCCCGGAGATCAAGGAGGCCTACTACCGGGAGTCGCGCGCCTACCACCCGGACCGCTTCGCCGCCTACCCGGACGCCGCCTTCCGCGAGGTGGTCGGCCGCATCTACCGCCGCGTGAACGAGGCCTACACGGTCCTGCGCGACGACCAGAAGCGGGTGAAGTACGCCGCCGACCTGAACGGGCCCGAGCGCGCGCAGAAGCTCCGCTTCACCGAGGCCGACGAGGCGCAGGTGAAGGAGGAGCAGAAGCGGAAGCTCGAGGAGCAGCTCGGCCAGACGCCGAACGGGCGGAAGTTCTACGCCGCCGCGCTCGCGGACCTCCAGGCCGGCCGGCTCGACGCGGCGCTGCGGGCGCTCCGCAGCGCGCTCATGTACGAGCCCGGGAACGCGCGGTTCAAGGAGCACCTCGCGCAGGTCGAGAAGCAGCTCGATCAGAGCCGCCCGAAGGGCGACAGCTTCAAGATCAAGTGATCGCGGAGGCGCCCTCGCTCCTCGACCTCTCCGTCCTCGCCGTGCTCGCCGTCGCGGCGCTCCTCGGCGCGGTGAGCGGGGCGCTGCGCCAGCTCGTCTCGCTCGGCGCGGCGGTCGTCGGGGTGCTCGCCGCGCGGGCGTTCGGCAAGGACGTGGGCGAGGGGCTCGCCCGGACGATCTCCCCGCTCGCGCGCGGCCTCGGCCCGGTCCTGCTCTTCTTCGGGATCTCCGCGGTCGTGTCGCTCGCCGGCGGGCTCGTCCTGAGGGGGACCGGGCTCGCGCGGGTGGTCCGCGGTCCGGTGGACCGCTCCGCCGGCGCGCTCCTCGGCGGCGCGAAGGGCGCGGTCGCCGCGTGGGTGCTCCTCTCCGCGTTCGCCCTCGCGCGGGAGCTCCTGCCGGCGCGGGTGGCGGGCCTCGGGGAGGGCAGCGACTTCGCCGCGATCGCGCGCGACCACAACCTCGTGTCCCGCCTCGATCCGGGCGCGGCGCGGAAGCTCGAGCGGGTGAGGTAGCTCAGGTCACTCCCGGAGGAGCGCGGGGTCGAACCGCTCGACCTTGCGCCGCACGAACGGGACGTCCACGACGACGCGGGTCCCGCGCCGCTCCGGCGCCTCGAACAGGAGGTCCGCGACGGTCTCCTCCACGATCGCGCGCAGGCCGCGCGCGCCGGCGCCCCGGTCGAGCGCGTACCGCACGATCTCGCGCAGCCCGCCATCGGTGAAGGCGACCTCGACGCCGTCCGCCGAGAGCAGCTCCTTCACCTCGCGGACCACCGCGTCGGGCGGGCCGGTCAGCACCTCGAGGAGGTCGTCGGGCCCGAGCTCGTCGAGCTGGACCACCACGGGCAGGCGGCCGAGGAACTCCGCGAGCATCCCGTACTCGAGCAGGTCCTTCTGGCGGATCCGCCGGCTCGCCCGGTGCGCCGCGTCGCGCGCGCCGAACCCGAGCGAGCGGCCCTCGGCGCCGTAGGCGAAGACGTCGGTGAAGGTCCCGGCGCACACGAAGAGGATGTCGGTCGTGTCGACCGTCACCGCGTCGTGGCGCTGCCAGTGCTGGGCGAGGTTCACCGGGACGAGGATCTCCCGGCCCTCCAGGATCTTGAGGAGCGCCTGCTGGACGCCCTCGCCCCCGATGTCGCGCGCGCCCACGCCGGAGCGGTGCCCCTGCGAGCGGCGGGCGATCTTGTCCACCTCGTCGATGAACACCACGCCGCGCTGCGCCTGCTCGACCGAGTGGCCGGCGCGCTGCAGGAGCTCCGCGATCATCACCTCGACGTCCTTGCCGTAGTAGCCGGCCTCGGTGAACTCGGTCGCGTCGGCGACGTGGAACGGCACGTCGAGCACCTGCGCGAGGTGGCGGGCCAGGTGCGTCTTCCCGCAGCCGGTGGGGCCGACGAGGAGGACGTTCGACTTCCGGATCGTCGCCGCTGGACGGCGCCCGCGCCGGAGCGCGGTGCGCTTCAGGTGGTTGTAGGCGGCGACCGCGAGCGCCCTCTTGGCGCGCTCCTGCCCCACGACGTGGCGGGAGAGGCGATCGCAGATCTGGCGGGGGGTCAGGACCGGGGACGGGCTCTCGTCCACGCGCGGGGGCGTCTTCACACCCTCCACGGTCAGCCCGCCGGGGTCGGGGGGCAAGGCCGTGGGACCCGGGCGGCCGCGAGCGGGCGGGCGCCTGATCGCGTCGCGAGGGGCTCGGGGGGACGCGAGGTCCGCGGGCCGGCGGGCCCGCGCGCCGAGTGTCCCCCCGTAGGAGCGCCGCGTCAGCGGCGCGGAATGGCCCGGCCGGGTCCGACGGTCTTGGTCTTCGCCTCGTTGCGGAGCTCCGGCATCGCGCCCGTGCCCGGGTGGCGCTTGGCGTGCGCGCGGCGGAGCGCGTCGTACAGCTCCGGCAGGCGCCGGAACAGCCGCTTCGGCTTGCGCTTCTTGCGGGTGGAGAGGGCGTTCGCGAAGACGACCGGGGCCGCCACCGTCGCGTCCGAGTAGACGACGACGTGGTTCTTCAGCATGTTCGCCTGGACCTTGCCCCAGCTGATCGCCTCGGAGGGCGTGGCGCCGGACAGGCCCCCCCACTGCGGAGAGTCGGTCGAGATCTGCAGGACGAACTCGTGGCCGCCGCGGTTC